>QHWK01000610.1 GCA_003223775.1 Acidobacteriota bacterium | reverse complement strand
CGTTGCACCAGAGTTCCTCGAACAGGCGCAGGACGATGCCACGCTGGTCGCGATTCGCGATCAGGAGCGCGCCGGCATCGACATCGTGTCGGACGGCGAGATCCGGCGCGAGAGCTACTTCAACCGGTTTGCAACCGCGCTCGACGGCATCGATCTCGATCGTCCGGGCACCGTGATCAGCCGCACCGGCAAGCCGGCGTTCGTGCCGAGGGTCGTCGGACGCGTGCGGCGGCTGCGCCCGGTCAACGTGCGGGACACGCGGTTCCTGCGGGCGAACACGGACCGTCAGATCAAGATCACGGTCCCCGGACCGTTCACGATGACCGCGCTCGCGCAGAACGACTACTACGCGTCGGAGGCGGACCTGGCGAACGACTACGCCGCCGCGGTGAACGAGGAAATCCGCGATCTGTTCGCGGCCGGCGCCGACGTGGTGCAGATCGACGAGCCGTACATGCAGGCGCATCCTGCGGAAGCGCGATCCTACGGCGTCCCGGCGCTCCAGCGCGCGCTCGACGGGATCACCGGAACCACGGTCGTGCACGTCTGTTTCGGGTACGGCGCGATGGTCACAGGGAAGCCGGCGCGCTACGATTTCCTCGCCGAACTGGCGGCCACGACCGTGCGGCAGGTGTCGGTCGAAACGGCGCAGTCCTCGCTCGATTGTTCCGTGCTCGCGGACCTCGGCAGCAAGACCGTTGTGCTCGGCGTTCTCGATCTGTCGACGAGCGACGTGGAGCCGCCCGGCATGGTCGCCGATCGGATTCGCCGCGCGCTGCCGTACGTCGCCGCCGACCGGATCGTCGTGGCGCCGGACTGCGGCATGAAGTACCTCACACGCGGCGTCGCCTTCGCGAAACTGGCCGCCATGGTCGAGGGTGCTGAGATGGTCCGTGCGGAGCTGCAATCGACTGTCGCGGTGAGAGCGGCGCGACCGTAATTTTTGAAACGCGCTCGAAGTCATCTTGTTGGTGCGAGTGGAGGAGCCATGACGAGTCTCTTGCAGGGCGTGCACCACATCACGCTGTGCCCCGGCGGCGCGCAGCAGGACATCGATTTCTTCACCGAGGTGCTCGGGCAGCGACTGATCAAACAGACCGTCCTGATGGATGGCAGCATTCCCATTTATCACTTCTACTACGGGAACGCGGATGCCGACGTCGGCTCGATCGCCACCTGCTTTCCGTACTCTCGCAAGGCGGGCCGCGCCGGCTCCGGTCAACTGTCCTGCACCAGTTACACCGTACCGAACGGCGCGGCCACGTTCTGGCGCGACCACTTCGATCGCCATCACGCCGAACACAGCGGCGTGCAGGAACGGTTCGGCACGAAGTATCTGCGAGCCCGGCATCCGGCAGGGCTGCTCGTGGAAGTCATCGAGGAGAGCGGTGACGGCCGGAATGCCTGGACGACGAAGGAGATCACGAAAGACGTCGGGACGCGCGGGTTCTTCGGCGCCGTGCTGTCGGTCCGCGACGCGCGCGAACAGGAATCGTTCTTCGTCGACGCGCTCGGGTTCCGCAAGGTCGGCGTCGACGGTCCCTACCATCGGTTCGAAGTGCCGGGCACCGGCCCCGGACGCGTCGTCGACTTGCACGTCGAGCCGGAGCGCACGCCTGGAAGCTGGGGCTTCGGCGCCGGCACGGCCCATCACATCGCGTTCAATGTCGAAACAGACGAAGCGCTGATGGCGCAGAAGGCCGTCTACGAAGAACTGGGTTTCACCGACGCGTCAGAGATCAAGGATCGCTTCTACTTCCACTCGATGTATGTCCGCTCGCCGGGCGGCATTCTCGTGGAGTGCACGGCCAATGTCCCGGGCGGGTTCTACCAGGACGAGGCGCCGGAGGCGCTCGGCACGACGCTGCTCCTGCCGCCGTGGTACGAGGAACAGCGGCAGGCGATCGTCGCGCAGCTGGAGCCGATCACCGTACCGGAGGAAAACCGCCTCGGGCCCGGGGCGGCGTCGGCGCCGCGGCCCGTCGCCGCACCAGCGCAGGAGCCGAAGATTCCGGTGTCTCGCTACAAGGCGACGTTCGACAAGGACAAGCAGATCACGTAGCGCCTTCTACGGCAGGGCGAAGACCACGAGCTGATTCGTCGCGACGATCGCGACGTACTGCTTCCCGTTTTTCGCCTGATACGAGATGGGGTTGGCGTTGCCGGCGGCATCGAGCCTCGCGGCCCAGAGCTCCTTGCCGCTCTTCGAATCGAACGCGCGGAAGCGGCGGTCGTCGGTCGCGCCGATGAACACAAGTCCGCCCGCGGTGACGCTCGGCCCCGCGCTGCCGCTGCCGCCGACGTTCTGCTTTCCAGCAGGCAGGTGCTCGTTGATCCCGAGCGTCGTCGTCCACGCGATGTCGCCGGTGACGGCGTCGATGGCGATCAGCCGCGACCACGGCGGACGCTGACACGGAAGGATGATGTCGCGGCCGGCGGCGTCCTTGCCCATCGACGCCGCGAACGCGTGGAACGGACCGACGCCGTCGACTGACGCCCGGTCGTAGGGCTGTGTCGAGCCGACCGCGTCGAACGAATACGTGACGCCGGGCTTCTTCTTCTCGACCCACCCGACGAGCGACGTGTCGTGCGAGTGCACGTAAAAATAGCCCGTGCGCGGATCGGCAGCCGTGCCGCCCCAGTTGACGCCGCCTGTGCCGCCGGGAAAGGAAATCGTCGACTTCGGCGGCGCGCCGTCGTCGTGAAACGTGAACGGCGTGAACGGACCGTCGTTGCTGAATCCTCCGCTCCGATCCCACAGCGCCTGACATGCGGCGACGTGCTCCGCCGTCGTGTCAGCCGCCGTCACCATGTCTTCCTTCTTGAAGCTCGTCTTCGCGAGCGCCGGCGGTTTCAGCGGGAACGGCTGCGTCGGCGAATACCACTCGCCGGGGACGTTGCCCTTCGGGACCGGACGCTCCTCGACGCCGAACACCGGCTTCCCGTTCGTGCGATCGAGGATGAACATGTAGCCGCCTTTGCCGACCGTCGCGAGCGCGGGGATCGTGCGGCCGTCGCGTGTGACGTCGATCAGACCGGGCGCGGCCGACATGTCGATG
>QHWK01000609.1 GCA_003223775.1 Acidobacteriota bacterium | reverse complement strand
GTACGGCCGCTGCATCGAGGCGATCATCGAGCACCTGGAAGCGGCGATCGCGTACGCGAGCGAGCCGATGGCGAACGCGCTCCGCGCGCTGATCGCGTTCTATCGCAGCGGCGAGGACGCCGATCGTGAGGCGTACGACATCGCGTGGGTGCAGGACAGGGAATCGCCGGTCGACACGATCAACGGCTTCGTCGAGGTGTATCTCGACGCGCGCAGCATCAAGGGCGCGTGGGAGGCGCTCGTCTTCTACGTGAACCGCGAGAAGACGCACCAGATTCAGACGATCGCCGCCAACGCGCAGTGGTTCGAGGACCACATGCCGTGGGACCCGCGCTACCGCAGGAGCGGCGCGCAGGGCGTCACCGCCAACGCCATCGACATCGTCATCGAGACGGGCGAGTCGGGGCCGATCACGCCGGTCGGCATCAACCTGCCGAACGATCAGGCGATCCGCGAGCTCCACGGCAGCAAATCGGTGTCGTTGTCGAACGTGATCGAGGCGTACGAGAAGTCGATTATCCCCGAGCTGCGCAGCGAGTTCTCGTGGACCGACGACGAAACGGCGCGCGCGGTGAAATGGAGCGCGTTCGCCGGCGAGCTCGCGACGAACATGCACGAGGTGATCGGCCACGGCTCGGGCAGAGTCGCCGAACGTCTGAACGGCAACCCGCAGGCGGCGCTGAAGGAGCAGTTCTCGTCGATCGAGGAGTCGCGCGCGGATCTCGTGGCGCTCTACTTCGTCGCCGACCCGAAGCTCGTCGAGCTCGGCCTCGTCGCCGAAGAGGATCACGCCGACGTGGTTCTCGCCGAGTACGAGGCGTACACGCGCAACGCGCTCGTGCAGCTGCGGCGCGTCCGCGAGGGGACGCAGATCGAAGAAGACCACATGCGCAACCGCCAGATGATCGTCCACTGGCTGATGGCGAACACGGGCGCGGTGGAGCTGCGGCGGCGCGACGGCAAGACGTACTACGTGATGGCGGACGCGCGCGCGTTCCGCGAGGGCGTCGGCCGGCTGCTCGCCGACGTGCAGCGGATCAAGGGCGAGGGCGATTACGGTGCCGCGAAGGCGCTCTTCGAGACCTACGGGGTCACGTTCGATCCGGCGGTGCGCGACGAGGTGGTGGCGCGCGTCGAGCGCCTGAAGCTGCCCTCCTACACCGGCTTCGTGATGCCGCGCCTCGACGCCGTGCGCGACGAGGCGGGCGCGATCGTCGACGTCGAGATCTCGTATCCGCTCGATCTTGCGTCGCAGATGCTCGAGTACTCCGCCGCGACGCGGCATCTGCGGCCGTGAGAACGAAAGCAACCGCAGAGGATGTAGGGCGACCCTTTGAGGGTCGCCGAGGCGAGGCTGAAAGCCTCGCCCTGCATGACATCAGGAAGCGCGCAGAGACCATGATGCTCTGCGCGCTCTGCGTGCTCTGCGGTTGCTTTCCCACGTCGGCGCAGGAGAGCGCCGCGCCGCGCGTCACGCGCCTCGCGATCCTGCAGGCCGAAGATCGGCGCGCGCCGACCTCGCGCGATCTCGCGATCATCCGGTCGGGCCTTCGCAGCGGCGACGATCAGACGGCGCGCATCGCCGTGCGGGCGCTCGGGCGCCTCGAGCGTCCGGCGCTCGTCGCGGATCTGCTTCCGTCGCTCCGCAGCGCGCTCCCAGAGATCCGAACCGAGGCCGCAAACGCCGTCGCGCAGGCGGCGCAGGGGTGGCGATCCGACAAGCCGCCGGCGGCCGCGGCCGTGGACGCCGTGTTCGCGCCGCTGGCCGCGCGGCTCAAGATCGAGGCCGAGCCCGACGTCCGCGCGGCGATCTGCGAGGCGCTCGGCCGGCTCCCGTACGTGACGCCGTCGCAGGCCGACGCCGCGGAGCGCGCGCTCGTCGAGGCGGCCGGCCGCGCCGAGACGGTGACCGATCGCCTCGGCATTGCCAAAGGGCTGGAGGCGGCGGCGCGGCTGCAGCGGACGCTGCGCGCGCCGGGCAGCGAGGCGATCGCGCTGCTCGAGCGTCTCGCCGCGCCAGGCGGGCCCGACGCCGCGATCGGCGCGCGTGTGCGGCGGCTCGCGCTCGAGGCGCTCGTCACCGCGACAGCGGTCACGACGAACGTGCTCGGCGCCGCGTCGCGCGATCCGGATCCGCAGGTCCGGCGGATCGCGATGCGCGCCGCCGCGCCGCCCGCGCCCGGCTCCACCCAGGCGGCGAGCCCTCTGCCGGCAGACGCCGTCCATTCCGTGTTGACGCTCGGCCGCGTGGACGACTCGCCGATGGTCCGCCTCGAAGCGCTGCGCGCGCTGCGGCTGCGAGCCGATCCCGACGCGTGCGAGGCCGCGCTCGCCTCGGTCGGCGATCGCAACATCCACGTCGCGCTGTCCGCGCTGGACCAGCTCGCGCCGTGCGGCGCGTCGCCCGACGCGGTCGCGGCGCTCGAGAAAGCCGTCACTGACCTTTCCGACGCCGCGTCGCCGCGCGGATGGCATCGCGCGGCGCATGCGCTCGTCGCGCTCGCCGCGGCTGCGCCGGAACGCGGCGCCGCGGCGCTGCCGCAGTTCACCGGCTCGCGCGTGTGGCAGCTGCGGCTGTACGCCGCGCGCGCCGCCGCCGCGCTGCGCGATCGCGCCGTCCTCGAGCGTCTCGCCAGAGACGATGACGACAACGTGGGCGAGGCGGCGGTGGAAGCGCTGCACACGCTCTCGGGTCACGACGCCGACGCGATCTACACGGCCGACGTCGCGCGCACGGGCAATCAGATCGTCAGGGCGGCGGCGCTCGCGCTCGTCGACACGCCGAACCGCGACGCCGCCGTGCCGGCGCTCGACGCGGCGCTGCAGCGCGTGATTGCCGAAGGGCGCGACAACTCGCACGATGCGCGCGATGCGATCCGATCTGAACGCCGACGATCTCCGGCGGCTCGCGTCGCCGCGTGCGCGCGTGACGATCCGCGGCGTCGGCGCGTTCGAGATCGCGCTGTTCACCTCGCAGGCGCCCGCCACCGTGCTGCGCTTCGCGCGGCTCGCCGAGGCCGGCTACTACGACGGCCTCACGTTCCACCGCGTCGTCCCGAATTTCGTGATTCAGGGCGGCAGCCCCGGCGCGAACGAGTTCGTCGGCGACGCGAGCTTCATGCGCGACGAGGTCGGCACGTGGCCGCACGTGCGCGGCGCGGTCGGCATCTCGACGCGCGGCCACGACACCGGCGACGCGCAGATCTTCGTCGATCTCGTCGACAACCCGCGGCTCGACCACGCCTACACGGTGTTCGCGCAGGTGTTGAACGGCGTCGACGTCGTCGATCAGGTGCTCGAGGGCGACGTGATCGAGAGCGTCACCGTGCTCGCGGGCGATCGCTGACGCGCGATGTTTTCGACGCGCGTTCCGCGTGACCTGGCGGCGAACCGCCTGACGATCGCGGTCGCGGCGCAGCGGGCGGCCGGGCGGCCGCTCATCGATCTCACCGAATCGAATCCGACGCGCGCCGGCTTCGACTACCCGGCCGATCTGCTCGCGCCGCTCGCCGACGCGCGCGCGCTCGCCTACGCGCCGTCGCCGCTCGGTCTGCGCGAGGCGCGCGAGGCGGTGTCGCGCGACTACGCGCGGCAGCGGCTCGACGTGCCCGCCGATCGCATCGCGCTGACCGCGAGCACGAGCGACGCGTACTCGGTGCTGTTCAAGCTGCTCTGCGACGCCGGCGACGAGGTGCTCGTGCCGCGTCCGAGCTATCCGCTCTTCGAGCCGCTCGCGGCGCTCGACGCGGTGGCGCCGCGCGCCTACGATCTCGACATCCACGGCGGCTGGACGATCGACGTCTCGAGCGTCGAGCGCGCGATCACGCCGCGGACGCGCGCGCTGCTCGTCGTCACGCCGAACAATCCGACCGGGTCGCTCGTCTCCGACGACGAGCTCGATCGCCTGGCCGCGATCTGCGCGCCGCGCGGGATCGCGATCGTCGCCGACGAAGTGTTCGCCGACTACGAGCTCGAGCCAGGCGCCCTGTCGCGCGCCGGCCGCGTCGCGTCGCGCGCCGACGTGTTGTCGTTCTCGCTCGGCGGCCTGTCGAAATCGATCGGGCTGCCGCAGGTGAAGCTCGGGTGGATCGCCGTGGCCGGCCCGGAGCCGCTCGCGCGTGCGGCGCTCGAGCGGCTCGAGCACGTGTCCGACGCGTACCTCGCGGTGTCGACGCCGGTGCAGATCGCCGCGCCGGCGCTGCTCGCGCGCGGCGCCGCCATTCGCTCGCAGATCGCGGAGCGCGTCGCCGCCAACTACCGGATGCTGAAAGCCGGCGGGGACGCTCTCGCGCCGTGCCGCGTCTTACGGAGCGACGCCGGCTGGTATGCGGTGCTGCACGTGCCGTCGCTCGAGCCGGAAGAGGATCTCGTACTGCGGTTGCTCGCCACGGACGAGGTGCTCGTTCACCCCGGATACTTCTTCGATTTTCCTCGTGAATCCTTTCTCGTCGTCAGTCTGCTCCCGCCGACGGCGGCATTCGCGGAGGCCGTCGCGCGCGTGCTGCGGCACTTCGATTGCACTGTGAGGCGGCCATGAGTGCGTCGGCCGGCCGCCGCCGGGCGGGGCTGCTCATTCCATTGTTCTCCTGCACCTCCACTGACAGCTGGGGCATCGGCGACGTGGGCGACGTCGAGCCGGTCACCGCGTGGCTCGCGTCGGCCGGCCTGCGCGTGCTGCAGCTGCTGCCGCTCAACGAGATGGCGCCGGGGCAGCAGTCGCCGTACTCGGCGATCAGCGCGATGGCGATCGATCCGATCTTCATC
>QHWK01000608.1:3186-3579 GCA_003223775.1 Acidobacteriota bacterium | reverse complement strand
CGCGTTGTACACGAAGCCGTGCCGCTGGGAGTGCGGCGGCCGGAGGAAGCGGCTCGCCAGCATCGGCGTGAGGCTGATCGACACGAAGCCCGAGACGAGGATCGCCACGCCGATCGTCACCGCGAACTCGTGCAGCAGGCGGCCGACGATGCCGCCCATGAAGAGCACAGGGATGAACACGGCGACGAGCGAGAGCGTCATCGAGATGATCGTGAACGAGATCTCCTTCGAGCCGTCGTACGCCGCCCGCATCGGCGCCTTGCCCATCTCCATGTGGCGCACGATGTTCTCGAGCATCACGATCGCGTCGTCGACGACGAAGCCGACGCAGAGGGTGAGCGCCATCAGCGACAGGTTGTCGAGGCTGTAGTCGAGCAGGTACATCACCGCGAA
>QHWK01000608.1:0-3145 GCA_003223775.1 Acidobacteriota bacterium | reverse complement strand
GAGACCGATGCCGGCAGCTGCTCGCGCAGCGTGGGCAGCAGCGCCTTGACGGCGTCGACGACCGCGACCACGTTCGTGCCCGGCTGCTTGAGGATGGGCAGCATGATCGCGCGCTCGCCCTTGAACCAGCCGGTCTGCTTGTCGTCTTCGATGCCGTCGAAGACGCGGCTGACTTCGTCGAGGCGGACGGGGTTGCCGTTGCGGTACGCGATGATCATCGGCGCGTACGCCAACGCCTTCATCAGCTGGCCGTTGGTCTGCACGACGAAGGTCTTGTCGCCGTACATCGTGCCGGTCGGCAGATTGACGTTCGCGTTCGAGATGGCCGTCGCGACCTCGTCGATGCCGATGCCGTGCGCCGCGAGCTTCTTCGGATCGACGTCGACGCGCACCGCGTACTTCGCGGCGCCGTACACCTGTACCTGCGCGACGCCGCTGACCATCGAGATCCGCTGCGCCATCGTCGACTCGGCGTATTCGTCGAGCGTCGCCATCGGCATCGTCGCCGATCGCAGCACGAGCATCATCACCGGCTGGTCGCCCGGGTTCACTTTCTGGAACGAGGGCGGCGCCGGCATCTGCGGCGGCAGCTGCCGCTGCGCGCGCGCGATCATCGACTGCACGTCCTGCGCGGCCGCGTCGATGTTCCGGCTCAGATCGAACTGCAGGACGATGTTCGAGCGGCCGAGCGAGCTCGTCGAGTTGATGGAGTTGAGCCCGGCGATCGACGCGAACTGCTTCTCGAGCGGCAGCGCGACCGCCGAGGCCATCGTCTCCGGGCTCGCGCCCGGCAGGCCGGCGTTGACGTTGATCGTCGGAAAGTCGATCGTCGGCAGGTCGCTGACCGGCAGCTGCCGGTACGCCATCGCGCCGAACACGATGATGCCGAGCATGACGAGCGTCGTCGTGACCGGCCGCTTGATGAAGAGCCCGGACAAGTTCATGACGTCACCTTCGGCGAAGTCGAGTTCTTCACGCTGATTCGGCTGCCCGGCACCAGGCGCAGATGGCCGTCGGTGACCACGGTGTCGCCCGGCGCGACACCGCTCTGCACGACCGTTTCGTCGCCGGCGACGCGCGCGACCGTCACCGCCCGGAACTCCACCGTCTGATCCGGCTTCACCACGAAGACGAACGTGCCCTGCTGGCCGGTCTGAACGGCGGTCGACGGCACGACGACGGCCTTCGGATCGGAGGTCAGCATCACCGTGACGTTCACGAATTGCCCGGGCCACAGCCGCCGATCGTCGTTCGGGAACGTGCCCTTGACCTTGATCGTGCCGGTCGTCGGATCGACCGCGTTGTCGATGAAGTTGACGCGCCCCGACGACGGCGCGCCGCTCTCGGTCGGCGCGATCGCGGTCGCGGCGAGCGTGCCCTGCGCCGCCATGAAGCGCTTGAGCGCCGGCAGCTGCGCTTCGGGAACCGAGAACGAGACGTACACCGGCGTGATTTTGTTGATCGTCACGATCGGCTGCGTGTCCTGCCCGCGCACGAGATTTCCCGGGTGTACCTGCAGCAGGCCGGTGCGGCCCGCCATCGGTGCCTTGATCGTGGCGTAGGTGAGCTGGATCTGGGCGGTTTCGACGTTCGCGCGATCGGCGGCTACGGTGGCGTCGAGCGCCGCGGCCTGCGTGCGCATCGTATCGACCTGCTCCCGCGTCGCGATGCCGCGCTGCAGGAGATCCTCGTAGCGCACCGACTGCGAGCGCGCGTTCGCAGCCTGCGCCACGTCCTTTTCCAGCTGTGCCTGCGCCAGCTGCAGCGCCGCTTCGAACGGACGCTTGTCGAGCGTCACGAGGATCTGGTCTTTCTGGACGTCCTCGCCTTCCTTGAACGTGACCGACGTCATCTCACCCGTGATCTGCGCGCGGACCGAGACCGTCGATGCGGCGATGACGGTGCCGATGCCCTGAATCGTGATCGGCATCGACTTCTGCACCGCCGTTGCGACGGTCACCGGAACGGGCGCGTTCTGTCCGCCTCCTCCGCCGCGGCCCGACGGGGGCGTGGTTGCGGAGACTGTTTCGCCGCCGGAACAGGCAGCGGCGGCCAACGCGGCCACGAGCGCGGTGCAAGCGAGTGTGAAGGACCAGCGATTAGGCATCATTCGAACCGCAACGCATCAATAGGATCCAGCGCCGCCGCCTTGCGCGCCGGATAGAAGCCAAAGAAGATACCGGTCATCGCGGCGAACGCGAACGCCACGAGCACGGCGTTGGGCGAGACGGCCGTCGGCCATCCCTGCACGAGCGTCACCCCCTGCGCGAGCGCGAACCCCATCGCGATCCCGATGCCGCCGCCGAAGAGGCTGAGCACCACCGCCTCGACGAGGAACTGCAGCAGCACGTCGCGGCTCCGCGCGCCGATCGCCATGCGCAGGCCGATCTCGCGCGTGCGCTCCGTGACCGACACGAGCATGATGTTCATGATGCCGATGCCGCCGACGAGCAGCGACACGCCGGCGATGCCCGCGAGCAGCGACGTCATCGTCTGCGTCGCCTGCACGCGCACGCTCGCCATCTCCTCCATCGTCCGCACCATGAAGTCGTCGGGATCGCCCGGCTGAATCTTGTGCCGCGTGCGCAGCAGCGTCGCGATGCGATCGGCCGTCGCGCTCGTGTCCGACGCCGACGCCGCCGACACCGTCGCCTGCTGGATGAACGTGATGCCGCGCAGCTTCTTCATCACGGTCGTGTACGGCACGAACACCACGTCGTCCTGATCCTGGCCCATGCCCGACTGGCCCTTGCTGCTCATCACGCCGGCCACAGTGAACGGCTGATTGTTGATCCGAATCACCTGGTCGACCGGGTTCACGTCGGGCCCGAAGAGCTGATCGCGCACGACGCTCCCGAGCACCGCGATCTTCGCCGCCGTCGCCACGTCGATTGGCGTGAAGAAGGCGCCCTGCTGCGTGGGCCACGACCGGATCAGCGGCAAATCGATGTCGGTGCCCTGGACCTGCGTGCCCCAGTTCTGGTTGCCCGCGACGATCTGCCCGCGCGTGTTGACGCCGGCGGCCTTGTACTGCACGCCCTGCACGCTCTGGATCGCGTTCGCGTCGTCGGGTGTGAGCGTGCTCGCGTTGCCCTGGCCCTGGCGCACGCCGCCCTGCGTGAAGTTCCCGGCGCTCACCATGATC
>QHWK01000607.1 GCA_003223775.1 Acidobacteriota bacterium | reverse complement strand
AGGGAAGCGGCTGACGATGAGTTCGGTTGGCGTCGCGCCGGCGAACGCGCCGACGTCGCGCGTGAAGTGCGCCTGATCGTAATAGCCGCACGCCTGCGCGAGATCGGCGAGGTCGGGCGCCGCGGCCGTCTTCAGCGCGCGGACGGCCGCGGCGAACCGCAGCGTGCGCGCGAAGGCCTTCGGCGCCAGCCCGATCTCGTCGCGGAACCGCGCGGCGAGATGCCGCGCGCTCCATCCGGATCGGCCGACCACTTCCGCGATGCGCACGCGCCCACCCGTGCGGACCAACTCGTCGTGCGCGGAGACGATCGCGCGCGCCGGCGGCCGCGCGCGCGCGATTCTCGCCGCGATCTCGCGATCGAGGATCTCGAAGCGCGCCGCCCACGACGGCGCGTCCGCGAGCCGCGCGATCAGATCGTCGGCCGGACGCGCGAGGACGTCGACGAGCTCCACCGTCAGGTTCGTCAGCTCGCAGAGCGGGCGATCGTAGAAGAGGCGCGCGCCGACCGCCGAGAAGTTGATCTGGAGGCCGAGGTTGGGTCCCGCCGACTCGGTGATCGTGAAGGCGTCGTGCAGGCCGGCGGTGAACGTCCCGTACTCGCGCCACTCGTCGGAGCGCGCCTTCCGCTCCCGCACGCGCGCGCCGAAGTTGACGATGAGCGGGACGGCGCCCGACGGCAGCTGCCGCCGGCGCGAGATCGCGCGCGACGTGTCGGACCAGCCGACGTACTCGCGCACGTACGGGCGCAGCGGGCCGGCCGGCGCCGCCCGCGCCATCTCGACCTGCGCGTGCGGCGAGTCGAATCGATCGACGCGAATGCGCCGGGCGTCAGCCGCCACGTGTCAACTATGCCGCGCTCGAGCGCGGCCGATCAACGATCCAGGTCACATTTCTACAAGCCGGTCCGGCTCGCGACGTGCAGAATGCCCTCGAGGAGACACACGTGATCGTGAATCAATCGGCGCCAGCCGCGACAGTCGTTCCGATTCTGATTTACGCCGACGTCGCCAGGGCCATCGACTGGCTGAAAGACGCGTTCGGTTTCGCCGAGCGGCTGCGCGCCGGCCGCGGCGGCGTCGTGTCGCACGCGCAGCTCATCGTCGGCGACGGCGCGCTCATGGTCGGCCGCCAGGGCGCCGAATACCGGCCGCCTCGCGCCGGCGAAGTGCAGCAGTACGTGCTCGTCACCGTCGAGGGCGTCGACGAGCACTTCGAGCGCGCGAAACGAGCGGGCGCGCGGATCGTCGAGGCGCCGCACGACACGCCGTTCGGCGAACGGCAATACACCGCCGAAGATCCCGAGAGCCACCGCTGGACGTTCTCGCAGCACGTGGCCGACGTGCCTCCGGAGCGATGGGGTGCGACGCTCGCCGTCAGGTGACGGGGGCGCGCGTCACTGCGGCGGCGCGTAGATCGCCGTGCTCCGATGGAACTCGGACCACGCGAACCAGTACTCCGGCTCGAGCACGAGCGCCTCGAGCGTCGATCCCTTGAGCGGCCCCGACGTGCACGCGCCGTACGCGTCCCAGCGCGATCCGCTTTCGCGATCGACGAGCGTGGACGCCTCCGCGTTCGCCGCCTCGAAGCTCAGCGTCCTGTCCTTCGCGCGCGCGACGAACGCCGTCGTCGTGTCCGACTTCGGCTGATGCACGACCACGACCGGCTTGCCGCCGAGGACGTCGTTGACGACGCGCGCGCGCCGCAGCGCGTCGAGCGGAAAGGCCTTGCTCGCGCCGTCGACATCGAGGCCGAGGACCATCGTCTTCGGCTTCAGGCGATCGTCGTGGTAGGTCACGTCGTTCGGCGCCGCGCCGAGGCCGGAGAGGCCCTCGCGGATCATCTTGTTCTTCTCCGCGATCCGATCCGCGTAGCCGGGCAGCGGCTTCAACACGAGCGTGTCGGGATGCAGCCGCCGCCACTCTTCCCAGTTCGTGAGCAGGAATGGATAGAGCTGCAGGCGCGCGCCCTGCAGCGGACCCGAGATCGCCTCGAGGCTCGACTGCTGCCAGCGGCTGCCGGTCTCGCGATCCTTGAACACCTCGTTGCCGGCGACGACGCCCGCGTTGTCGAGCACGAGCGCGCGGCCCTTTGCTTCGGCCCTGAACACGAGGGCCGTGTTGCAGTACGATCACCAGGTGATCGCGATCGGTCCTTTCGGCGATCGATCCTGCACGAGGCCGTGCTGCGACAGGATCCCGGCCGGGTACGCTTTGGCCGTGTCGCCGGCCATCAGCCCGATGACGCGATCGTCGTCGTGGACGAACGTCGCGTCGGCCGCGCGGATGAACTCCGGATCGTGAACGGCGACGTACGGCAGCGACCTGGCCGGCTGACTCCGGGTCGCTGTCAGGGCGCCGGCGAGCACCACGCCTGCGGCGGCGCCGGCGATCGTGAATCGTCTCCTAAGCATCTCGCACCTCGTACGAAGACACGCCTACGGTAGCACGACAGATCGTTTCAGACGCAGACGTAGGGCGACCCTTTGAGGGTCGCCTGGCGAGGCTGAAAGCCCCGCCCTACACGTTTTGAAACGCGCTCTACTGGATTCGCGCGGCCTTCAGGATCTTGATCGGCGGCGTCAGGCGCTGGGCGTCGGTATTGGACGCGCGTTGAATCTTCCGAACGACATCCATGCCCTGCACGACACGCCCGAACGCCGCGAACCCCTGACCGTCCGGATTGCGGGCGCCGCCGAAGTCGAGCGACGGCTGATCGTTGATGCAGATGAACCATCCGGACGTCGCGCTGTCGGGCTGCCCGCGCGCCATCGAGATGGCGCCGTCCGTGTGACGAAGTCCGGTCGCGCTCGTGCGCTCGAGCGGAATCGGCGGAAAGCCGTCCGTGGCGCGATCCGGGTTCACGCCGGCCTGAATCACCTCGATCTTTACCGGGCTGTCCGGCTGGTTGTCCAGCTTGACGGTACGGTGAAACATCCCCCCATCGTAGTGCCTCGCGTCTAGGTACCGCAGGAAGTTCGCCGCCGTATTCGGCGCGCGCGCGCTGTCGATCTCGAGCACGATGTCGCCAAGCTCGGTCTGCACGCGCACGCGGACCGA
>QHWK01000606.1 GCA_003223775.1 Acidobacteriota bacterium | reverse complement strand
CGTGATCTTGTAGACGGCGCCGGTCTGCTCGCCTTGCGTGCCGACGATCTGCGCGAGCTTCGCCGTATCGATCGTCGTACCGGGAGCGGCCGCCGCCGCGGCTGGGGCGGCAGCCGGCCGGCCCGCGCCCTTGCCAATCAGATCGAGCGCCGGCTTCACCTTGCGCGCGAGATCGGCTGGCTTGCCGTGCGCATGCACGTGCATGTAGTACATCCGCGGCTCGTCCCACAGGAAATGATTGTGCAGCGCGGTGACGTCGATGCCGTTGTCGAGCAGCGCGGACATCACCGGATTCACCTCGTCCTGCGTCAGCACGAGGTCGCCCATCATCACGTCCATGCCGCCGGTGCCCTTCGTCATCGCGACCCAGCCGCCAAAGCCGAACGGCGTCGGCGTCTTGACGTTCGCGACCGTCACGCTGACATCGTTGCGGGGGATGTTCACTTTGAGCACATTGGCTTTGTAGTCGCCCTGCTTGCCGAGCGCGGTGAGCACCTGCTGGTACTCGGCCGGAACGTCTTGCGCCACGGCGGCGGATGCGAACGAGAGTGACAGCGCTGCGCAGAGTGTGATCAGGCGTTTCATACATGTTCCCCCATTCGTTGAGTCGTGTGTTCAGAATCTGCCGCGATCGGGGACCGACGGATTGGAAGGACGATGTGAAAAACGGAGCCGCTGTTCGCACCGGTGTCGACGCTGATGCGGCCGCCATTCACCTCGACCGCCCATTTCGCGATGGCCAACCCCAGCCCCGCGCCGCCGCTGGCCCGTGAACGGCCCTCATCGAGCCGAAAGAACCGATCGAAAATCCGCTGCCGGTCCTGAGCGGCGATGCCGGGGCCCTCGTCGGCGACGGTGAGATGGGCCTCGCCGCCGTCCGCGTAGACGCGAATGCGGACAGACGACGCCGGAGGGCTGTATTTGATCGCGTTGTCGACGACGTTCGTGATCGCCTCGCGCAGCACCAGGCGGTCAGCGGAGACCACAACGCCCTCGGCAGCGTCGACCGTGACGCGTTGATTCCGCTCTTCCGCGAGAATGCCGAGTGACGACACGGCCTCACTCGCGAGTTCGCCCACATCGACGGCGCTTCGCGCGAGGCGGACGGTGCCCGCGTCTCCATGTGAGAGGCGCAGCAATGTGTCCACGAGGTTCGTCAGCCGATCGACCTCTTCCAGCATGCTGCCCATGACTTCCTTGTACTCGTCCGGCGTGCGCGTTTTCCCTAGCGCCCCCTCACCGAGCCCGCGAATCACCGCCAGGGGCGTGCGCAACTCGTGAGACGCGTCGGCCGTGAATCGTCGCAGCTGTTCGAATGACGACTCGAGGCGCGCGAAGGCGTCGTTGATCACCGCGGCGAGCTGGCCGATTTCGTCGTGCTGATTCGGCACCGAGAGCCGTTCGTGCAGGCGATCGGCGGTAATGCGCCGGGCGTCGGTTGCAAGGTGATCGATCGGCGTGAGCGCGCGACGCGCCAGCGCGTACCCGACGGCGCGCCCGCCGACGAGCGTCGTACCGGTGAGCGTCCGCCAGCGTTGACCATTTGCCGTGATTGATTCGTAGCGGGGCTGTGCTGTCGTCGACGCCAGGGCCACCGGCGGCAGCGAAGAGGACGCCCCCGATCGATACACCTGCTCGCCGCTCGCCAGCCAGACGTCGCTGCCCCGATCTTCGTCGTTGTCCGGATCGTGGCGGCCGTCGCCGGACCACGTCACTCGGCCATCGGCCGCCGGCGCGAGAAACCCTTCGGCACTCTCGAAGTCCTCGTGCAACTGATCATCGAACTGCTCGAAGAACTCGTGGCGAACCGCGCCGAAGGTCGCGGCGGCATACACCATCATCATCAGGCCGAGGACAACGGCGTACCAGGCTGTCAGCCGGACACGAATCGATCTCGTCGACCACCAGGACGTCATGGCTCCGCTTCCCGCAACACAAATCCCACGCCTCGAACCGTGTGAATCAGGCGCGCGCTGCCGTCGCCGTCGACCTTTTTGCGTAGGCGGGTGATTTGCACATCGATGACGTTGTCGAGCGGCGTCGCGCGCCGCGGCTCCGTCCAGACTTCACGCGCGAGCATCTCGCGCGACACGAGGTGTCCCTGGTGGCGGAGCAGGTACTCGAGGAGCTCGAACTCGCGGGCCGTCAGCTCGAGCAGCCGCTCGCCGCGAATCGCGCGTCGAGTCACCAGATCGAGTTCGAGATCCGCGGTCTTCAGGCGGAGCCCTTCCGAGGGACGGCCGCGGCGCAACAGCGCCCGAATCCGCGCCAGCAGTTCAGGCAATGCGAACGGTTTGACGAGGTAGTCATCGGCGCCCAGATCGAGGCCGAGGACGCGGTCGTCAACGCCGTCGCGAGCGGTCAGGATGAGCACCGGCGTGTCGATGTGCCGTTGCCGGAGCGTCTGTAGGATTTCCAGCCCGCTCCGGCCGGGCAGCATCAGATCGAGGACGACCAGATCGAACACCTCCGCATTGGCGCGGAAAAACCCGTCTTCGCCCGTCGGTGCCACGACCACGTCGTAGTGCTCTGCCTGCAACGCCGACGCGACGACCTGCGCCAGTTTGCGCTCGTCTTCGACGATGAGAACCCGCACGACACAGGAATGGTATCGGTATGCGCGGAATCCGATCCTGACTTTTGTGTAAGGAAGCCTTCGGGCTCGAAAGGCACGGACAGCAGTGCGCCGAACGATCCGACGCGCGTCGGATCGACGTCCGCGAGGCCGTAGACGACGGATGGCGCTCGGTCCTTCGGCGTAAGGATTCCGAAAACACGATCGTAAATCGTCAGCCGGACTCCAGAGCCGGACACTGCCGTGCTCGAAGATGACGCAAACGTCATGAAGTTGTCAGATGAGACGTCGCGATCGATCGCTACCATCCAGGTTCTGGAGACGCCTCGAGAAGGGAGCGAGACGATGAGACGCACATTCATTGTGGTGTCGGTGTCCGTGCTGCTGTTCGCCGGAGCGCAAGCGCTCAGGGCGCAGCCGAAGGGTCAGCGCACGACGATCACCGGCGAAGTTGTGGATCTGTGGTGTTACCTCGAGGGAGGCGATCGCGGTCCCGCAAAGAAGGACTGCGCCACCGCCTGCGCGAAGGCCGGCAACCCAATCGGTGTCTTGGATGCAAAGGGCAATCTGTACGTGGCGGCCGGCCTGAAGGATCACCAGCCTGCCCAGAGCATCTTGCTCAACAAGATGAGCGACCACGTCACGGTGAGCGGGACGCTCGTCAGGACAGGCGGCGTGCCGATGATTTACATCGAGTCGGTGAAATAACCATCCCTCGTGCTTACGAGGTGCATCCGGCATACTGGATGCACCTCGCGGGGTCATGAACAGAGTGCTCCGGACACTCCGCGATCTCGGCTGTTTTCCGCTGCTGGTCGTGATTGCCTCGACGGCGACCGCCGACCGCGTCCCGCCAAGGCAGACGCTCGCGCCGCATGAGCTCCGGGCGTCGGTCGCACCGCCACCAATTGTGTGGCCGACACCCGCAATGCCTGGCGGTGCAATCGAGTTTGAATCTGCCGAGCAGCGTCACCTCCGAGCGGTGGTCATCACGAAGGCGCTCGAGCAACCCTGGTCAATCGCATTTCTGCCCGATGGTTCGATGCTCATCACCGAGCGTCCCGGTCGTCTGCGGATTGTCCACCATGGCGTGCTCGAGGCGCGGCCCGTGCAAGGGATTCCAAACGTGAAAACCGGCGGTGAAGGCGGCCTTCAAGGGCTCATGGATGTTGTGCTGCACCCGCGTTTTTCGGAGAACCGGTGGGTCTACTTCACC
>QHWK01000605.1 GCA_003223775.1 Acidobacteriota bacterium | reverse complement strand
CGTCGCTCCGACGGCGCGCGTCGCGACGCTGAAGGACACCGTCGCGGATCCACTCGGCACGGTCACGCTTGCCGGCACGGTGAGCGGATCGCCGGCGGACAGCGACACGAGCGCGCCGCCGACCGGCGCCGCGCCCGTGAGCGTCACGCCGCCGACCAGAGAGCTTCCACCGATCACGCTCTGCGCGCTCAGCGAGATCGAAGAGATGGCCACGGTTGCCGTGACGTTGAGCGTCGGCGATTGAGCACTGGCGCCGTTCAGTGACGCCGTGATCGTGGTCGTCCCGCTCGCCACGGCTGTGACCGTGAAGGTGGTGCTCGATGCGCCCGCCTGAATCGCGATGGGCGTCTCCACGCTGGCCACTGCTGGATTGCTGCTCGACAACGACACGGTCGCGCCTCCCGTCGATGCCGCGGCCGTCAGGGTGACGGTCCCCTGCATGCTGGCGCCGGCGCCGATGCTGGTACCGTTCAACGCGACACCCAAAACCGACGGTGTCGCGATGGTGGGCGCCGTTGACGAACCACCGCATTGCGTCATGGCGACTGCCAGGATCGCGGTGGCGACAGGCTTGAGGTAATAGGACATGCCGCGATCGTAGAGGCCGGTTGCCGCCGCAGGCTGTGCAATCGGGCACACGCCGCGACGGACAGCGGCGCGTAGACTCGCCGCGCATGCGCAGGATCGCGATCATTGCGGCGATAGTCGGCGTGTTGTGCGCCCCGCGACAGGCGCTGGCCTACTCCGTCCTCGCGCACGAGGCGAATATCGACGCGCTGTGGGACACGACGATCGCGCCCATGCTGCAAGCACGCTTTCCGGAGGCCACCGCTGCGGAGATCGTCGAAGCGCGCGCGTACGCCTACGGCGGCTGCGTCATTCAGGATCTCGGGTACTATCCGTTCGGCAGCCACGCCTTCAGCAATCTTCTGCACTACGTCCGGACCGGCGACTTCGTCCACGCGTTGATCGGCGACGCGCAGGACATCGACGAGTATGCGTTCGCACTCGGCGCACTCGGTCACTATGCGGCGGACAACAGCGGGCACCCTATGGGCGTCAACCGCGCGGTGCCGCTGATGTATCCGAAGCTGAAAGCCGAGTTCGGTAGCGCCGTCACGTACGGGCAGGCGCCCAAGAAGCACGTGCTCGTCGAGTCTCCTTCGACGTGGTGCAGGTCGCGGCCGGCGCGTACGCGCCGGCGTCGTATCACAGCTACATCGGGTTCAAGGTCGCGAAACCGGCGCTCGAGCGCGCCTTCCGCGCCACCTACGGCATCGAGATGAGCGATCTCTTTTTGAGCGAGGACCTCGCGATCGCGACCTACCGCCATGCCGTCGGGACGACGATTCCGGAAATGACCAAGGTCGCGTGGAGCAGGAAGCGCGATCAGATCGTGAAGGTGACGCCAGGAATGCGGCGGAAGCAGTTCGTCTTCCATCTGCCGCGCAGACGGTACGACGAGGAATTCGGCCGCGACTACGCGAAGCCGCACGGCGTCGCCCGGTTCCTCGCCGTCGTCTACGACCTGCTGCCGAAGATCGGGCCATTTCGGTCGCTGAGTTTTTCGGTTCCCACTCCGGAAGCGGAACACCTGTTCCTCGAGAGCTTCACGATCGCGCGGGAGCGCTTCCGCCAGTCCCTGGACGCGCTGCGGGCCGGCCGATTGCACCTCGCGAACACCGACTTCGACACCGGCGAGCCGACGGCAAGGGGCGAATACCCGCTCGCCGATGCCACATACGACGAACTGCTCGACAGGTTGGCCCGTCGTGCGTTCGCCGACGTGCCCGACGCGCTGAGCGCGAACATCGTCGCGTATTACGGCGACGCCGACCCGTCGCCGGGATCCGACCGCGGTGCGCAGAAACGATCGACGACTATCCAGTCGCAGGTCGCGTCGCTCAAGGCGGCGTGTGCGTGTCCGCGCATGCCGCCGCCGTAACGCGCTGCCACGCAGATCGAGCCTGCGCCACGCATCGTCGGTTCCTCACGCGGCCGGCACGACGTCGCGCAGCGGTATGTCATTCGGGCCGTGCGTGGCGAGACGCCGGGCTGCGTGACCGTCGCTGAGTCCTGAGTCGACGCTCGACATCATTTGGGTGCGCCGCTGTCGATTATCTGTGATGGGCAGGCCGCGCTCCGACACGGGCGGGCTGTGCTCAAACGCACAGACACACGCCAGCAATTGCCGCAGACTGGAGTGCGTAGGATTCGCGGGTCGCTCCGCGCGTGTCGCGCGGCGAGAGGTGACTCGCACTTGAAAGGGGAAAGATCACCATGTTGTACACAATCGCCGTCGTTCTCCTGATCGCCTGGCTGCTGGGCCTCCTCGGGACGTTTACGATCGGCCCGATCCTCCATGTGCTGTTGGTCGTCGCCGTGGTGTTGTTCGTCGTCAGCCTGCTGAGCGGTCGTCGTATCTTGGGATAGCGTTCGAATCGAGAGGGATGATGCGGTGTGGGGAGGTTTCACATGTGGAACAAGAATGAACGCCAAGGAAACATCGATCAGGCGAAGGGCAGGGTCAAACAGGCGGTCGGCACGCTCACGCGCGACGATCGCTTGAAGGTTGACGGTCAAGTGGACGAGGCCGTCGGCAAGGTCGAGGCCACTGTAGGAAGGACGCGCCGCAAGGTTGGCGACGCGATCGCGCGAGTCGGAAAAGCTGTGAAGCGCTGACAATCGCGACACACGGCGCACGCCAGAACGCTCGTGAAGCACGACGACTTTCGCGTGGTCCTGATGGCCCTGTAGCCGAAGGCGCGTGTTCGCGAACACAAAACCGATGGGCGAATCTCGGTCCACATGCTGTCGGGCCATGTCCGGTTGAATGCACGCCGAGGCCGTGTGTGTAGTCTTAACGCGAGGAGTTCATCATGGTGACACGCACAGAGAATGGCGGGAGTCTTTAGTCAGGACCGCCAGGGAGGGTTTGATGATGGTGGTCTCACTGAGATGCGGAGCCGATCAGCGGCCTGCTGCCACCCGTGCGTTGCGAGAAATTAATCGCGGCGCCGAGCACCGATATCGTCACGATGATCAGCGCGTTGACGCGCTGCAGGAGAACCGTTGAGAACGGATGCTCGCGCCGGTGTCGACGACTGCGAGAGAGCCGGATCAAAAAGAGCCTTTCCATGAGCGGTGTTTGGGTCCTTCTGGGGCTTGGGGTGTTGGCGATGATCGTGAAAACCGCGGGGTGGTCGCACGGGCGCGCCGATCGATCGAATCTCGGATTCGTCAGCGCGCGTTGGCTGGCCGAACAACGCCTTTCACAGTCCCAGGACCATAAGTAGACATGTTCAGACTGATCGCGACGATGAGACGCGGCTCGTCCAGATCTCGCGGCTGTTGCACGCGCACGAGATCGTTCTAGCTGATATGGAATGACCCTCTGTCAAGCTCCACCGTCGCGCTGTCGGTGTGCACTCTCGACCGGCAAGCGACAGCTTGCCGGCCTAACAGCGTTGTCGTCGGATCTGTAGCGTCGCGTACTTTTGTTGCAGGCGAGCCATTAGGTCGTCGAATCGAGCCTCCCGGCGCAACGTCTCTAATACTCAGCAGCCACCTTCGTGACGGGCTGCCCAGATCGAGCCTCGATGATCGTC
>QHWK01000690.1 GCA_003223775.1 Acidobacteriota bacterium | reverse complement strand
AATGAGGCTCACGCGCTGATAGGTCGGCCCGAGCTGCGTGATGCGGCCGAGGATCGCGGCGGAGTTGGTCAGGTTGTACAGATCGATCCGCGGCTCGATCGATCGGGTGCCGACTCTCCAGCTGCGCCGCACGCTGACGTCGATCGACGCGACCGGCGGCAGCCGGGTCGAGCCGCGCGGCTCGACGGTGAGCGTCTGGGTCCCCTGCGTGAGCACCGCGGTGTTATTCCCGACCGACACGGTCGTCGTGTCCGGGAACCCCTGGTAGTACTGCGCGGTGCCGCTCGCCGACACGCGATACGGCAGCTGGTAGACGCCCGAGAGCCGGTACGACCACGGGACGTCGTTGCCGACCAGGCCGCGGCGGAACGTGTTGTTCGGGTTGTTGAGATCGACCTGCGCGTTGGTGGGGCTCGTGGCGTAGATGTCGCCGACCGTCTTGCCGAAGCTCGCGCCGCCGTTCAGCGACCAGCCGGCGCTCAGGCGGCGATTGACGGTGATGTCCACGCCGTTGAAGTTCGTGTCGAAGTCGGAGAAGTTGTCCCAGAGGTTGTCGGTCTTGCCGCGCAGCGCCGGCGCCTGGTTGTAGACCGTCACCGGCCTGCCGCTGTTGGCTTCGGTCACCTGCATCGGGATGTAGCTCTCGGCCGGCACCGCGACGTTGCGCAGCCCGATGTTCCTGCGCGTCTCACGCCGCGTGTATCCCACCGACACGACCATGTTGCCGGGAATCTGGCGCTGCACTTCGAGGTTGTACTCGTTCGACGACGGCCACTGCAGATCGGGCGCGTAGCGGTTGTTGGTGCCGAACGCGAAGCCGGTCGAGACGCCGAGCTCGTTCAGCTGCGGAGCCGAATCGCCGTTCAGATCGCAGCCGCTCGTCTGCCCCGGCGCGCAGACGGTCCACGCGCGCGTGTCGTTCACGATGCCGAGCGGGTTGAGGCGCTGCACATTGCTCAGCGTGATCGGCTGATCGTAGCGGCTCGCCGACACCTTCACCGCCGTCCGCCCGTCGCCGAACACGTCGTACACCGCCGACACGCGCGGCACGACGCCCTTGAAATCCGGCGCGCCGGTGATCTCGGGGAAGCACTGGCCGTCGACGAAGGTCGTCGCCGGCCGGCACGTCGGCGGCAGCCACCCGTAGGTCGTCTCGAAGCGGAGGCCGAGGTTCAGCGTCAGCTTGCTGGTTGGCGTCCATCTGTCCTGGACGAACACGCCGTGATCGCGCGCCCACGGCTCGAAGGCCACCGGAATCTTCGTCGACGTGGACGTGATCGGCACGTTGTAGGTGTTGACCGAATCGGGACGGCCGTTGCGATAGACCGCTCGCATGCCGGAGGTCGACCAGTTCGACGATTTCTCGCCGCCGTCGATGAACTGATAGCCGAAGCGGATGTCGTGGCGGCCGGTGAAGTAGCCGATGCTCGAGAGGACCTGATCGCGGAACATCGCGTTGTCGCGATACGTCGGCAGCGCCACGGTGTACCCGTTGGTGACCGCGTCGAACCGCGAGATGTCGCCCGCCTTCACCTCCGGCTCCTGGCCGAACATGTCGTCCGCGCGGAAGCGGCTCCACGACACGTCCACGACGAGGCGCGATCCGATCGGCGAGGTGAACTTCACCTGGTGCACGTCGGGGTATTTGTCGTTGAGATTGCGCGCCCGGCTCTCCGCGAACGTGCCGCCGCCGTTGCGATGGCCGATCAGCTTGTATTGCAGGTTGTTGAAGTACGAGAGCTGCGCGCTGCGCGTCACCTGCCACGCGACCTTGGCCGACGTGGTCCACATCAGGTTGTCGTCGAGCACCTGCGTGCCGTCCGGGTTGTAGTTGCCGAGCAGGTACTGATCGAGGCGCTGGTCGTGCGCCGAGAAGGAGAACCACATCCGGTCGCGCACGATCGGCCCGGCGAGCCACGCGCCGACGTCGTAGATCTTCAGGATGTCGGCGCCCGGGACGATGTTCGGGTTCGCGGCGCGCGCGAGATCGGGAATGCCCGCGAGCAGCTGCGTCCGCAGATCCGCCGAGTAATTCGCCGAGCCCATGCCGCGGTTCGCGCCGTTGAACATCGCGCCGCCGTGCAGCTGATTCGTGCCGGTCCGCGTCACCATGTTGAACAGCAGACCGCCCTTCGACGACACCGCCGTGCCGCCGCCGCTCGTCTGGTAGTTGGTCTCCTGGAACGCGTACGGATCGAGATACATCACCGCGCCCGTGCCGTTGCCGTCGAGGTTCGACACGTCCATGCCGTCGATGAGGAATCCGTTCTCGGTGTTGCTGCCGTGCACCGTCGCCGTGGACTGCAGGAACGATTCGGATCCGCCGACGTCCACCTTGCTCAGCACGACGCTCGGGATCACGCGCGCCACCGCCCACACGTCGATGCGGTTCGGCATGCTGTCGAGCACCTCGCGCGACAACACGGTCTGCTTCAGCGCGGAGGTCGTGTCGAGGAGCGGTGATTCGCCTTTCACCGTGATGCCTTCCGACAGCGTGCCGATGTCGAGCTTCAGGTCGACGCGCGCCGTGACGTCGGCGTTCACGACGATGTTCTCCTGCACGACGGAGCGGAAGCCCTCGAGCTCCGCCTTCACCGTATACGCGCCCGGCACGAGCCGGATGAACTGATACGCGCCGCGCGCGTCGGTGACCGCTTCCTGGTTGCCGCCGATCGAGCCGCGTGGATTCGAGAGCGCGACGGTCGCGCCCGGAAGCAACGCGCCCGACGAATCGGTGACGGTGCCGCCGATGGCGCCGACGCCCTGCGCGGATGCGGGCCGCGCGGCGCCGATCACGCACGCCGCCGCCACGACCACGATTCGGGCGAGTCTCGCGAGAGCTGTCGCGCTCATCGTCTGCTTCCTTCCTGGCCGGCGAGTTTCCGTGCGACGGTTCAAATGAGCGTGAGCATACACCAGCCCTAGCGGCCGTCGATCGTGAACGCGTAGAACTTGTTGTTCCCCACGCCGCCGGTGCGCGCGTAGCCCGATCCCCAATACACCGCGCCGTTGACGACCGCGGGACCGCCCACCACCGACCCGCCGGCGGTGAACCGCCACAGGATCGATCCGGTCGCGGCATCGAGCCAGGATGCGTCCGTCCGACGGCGCGAGGGCCGCCCACGAACCGCCCGTGATCGTCTGCCCCGACGGCAGGACGTACGGTTGATGCGTGTTGTGCCCAATCGCCGCGTAGATGCGCTCGCCGTCGAACGCCGTGCCCCACTGGATGCCGCCGGGATCGGATCCCGGCCCGACGAGGCGGCTCCACAGATACGCGCCGGTGCGCGCGTCGAGCAGCCAGTAGACGCCGGTCTTCTGTCCGATGCCGACGACGGCGCGCTCGTGCCCGGCCGTACGCGCGCGGAAGACGTTCGCGCCGGAGCCGGCGAAATCCCACAACGAGAATCGGCTCGCCGGCCCGATCGCCGTCGCGGGCGGCGCGCACCACGTGACGCTCAGCGGCTGGCTGCCGCAGGCGAGCTGCCACGCGTCGGCGCCGGATCCGCGAAATGACCAGCGCGGCTCGCCGGTCCGCAGATCGAACGCGATCACCGAATTGAATCGCGCATCCGCCGGCAGGCACGCCTCGCTCCAGCCGCCGGGCGCAGCGGCCAGACAGGCGGCGACCGCGGCCGGCTGCGTGTAGGTCTGCCCCGACGCGCCGAGCACGAGCCCGCGCGCCTCGTCGATCGCGGGCGGGTTCACGAACGCGCCGCCGGCGAAGGCGCCGGGCTGGCCGCCGTTGTCCGGCAGCACGAAGCTTTGCCAGACGACGCGGCCGGTGCCGACGTCGAGCGCGCTCATGCTGCCGCGGAACGTGCAGCACCGGTAGCCCGGAATCGTGCGTGGCAGCGACGTCTCGTTCGACGACGTGTCGAAATACACGCGGTTGCCGCGAACGATCGGCGACGCGGTCACGATGGTGCCGAGGTTCGGATCGAGCCGCGTGATCCAGCGAAGGCCGCCGGTTGCCGCATCCACGGCGATGGCGTTGCCGTTCAGATCGCCGACGATCACGAGGCCGTGCGCGAGCGCCGGGCTCGTGCGCGAGATCGATCCGGGAATGCCGTTGTAGAGCGCGATCGGCCGCG
>QHWK01000689.1 GCA_003223775.1 Acidobacteriota bacterium | reverse complement strand
TGACCCACTGGCCGCCGCGCTCGAGTTGAAACGTCCGCTCCGAGTAATCATTGTGCAGCACGTAGCCGGCGACGAAGCGTTCGGCGTCCCTGGCGTCGACATATTTCGCAGCCGCGCCGATCACGACGGCGAGCTCCACTTCCCAGTCGAGCTTCATGCCGCCGCGCGGAATCACGACCGGATCGTTCGGGCCGGCGAGCGACGAGGTCGCCTTGAAGAAGATGACCGGCTCGCGCGGGATGTCCATCCCGCTCTCCACAGCGTGGTCGCGGAAGTTCAGGCCGATGCAGACGATCTTGCTGGGGCGGCGAATCGGGGGACCGAGGCGTACGCTCTCGGACACGATCGCGCACGACGGCGCGTGCGCGGCGAGCCACTCGCGCAGCGCCGCCACGCCGCCGCTCCGGAAGAACGCCTCGTCGTAGTCGGCGCCGAAGGCGGAGACGTCGAGGCGGCGGCCGTCGTCGAGCAGGACGCCCGGACGTTCGCCGCCCGCGTCGCCGAAGCGAATCAGCTTCATGCGACGAGGACGCCGCCGTCGATTGGATACGCCTGGCCGGTGACGAATGCTGCTTCATCCGAGCAGAGATACAGCGCGAGCGAGGCGACCTCCTCCGGCGTGCACATGCGCCCGATCGGCTGGTACGCTTCGAGCGCGCGGCGCATCTCCTCCTCTCGGCCCGGGTAGTAGCGGCGGAGGTAGCCATCGACGAACGGCGTCTGCACGCGTGCCGGGCAGATGCAGTTGCAGCGGATGCCGCGCTTCACGTAGTCGAGCGCGACCGACATCGTCATCGTGAGCACGGCGCCCTTCGTCATCGAGTACGCGAAGCGATCGGCGACGCCGACGAGCGAGGCGATGGAGGCCATGTTCACGATGACGCCGCCGCCATGCCCGAGCATGATCTCGACGGCGGCGCGCGAGCAGAGGAACACGCCGCGCACGTTCACCGCGTACAGGCGATCGAGATCTGCCGGCGTCGTCTCCTCGATCGTCCCGACGTGCGAGATGCCCGCGTTGTTGACAAGGATGTCGAGGCGGTCGAATTGCGAGCGGATGTCCGCGAAGGCGCGCGCAACGTCGCCGGCCTCCGACACGTCGCATCGGAGGACCGCGGCGTCGCCGCCGGCGTCGCGAATCGCTGCAGCCGTCGCCGCGGCGGCGCTCTCGTTCACGTCGAGGACAACGATACGCGCGCCCCGGCGCGCGAAGAGAGCGGCGATCGCCGCGCCGATCCCGGAGCCGGCGCCGGTGACGGCCGCGATCTTGCGGTGCAGATCGAACATGCCCGCGGCGAAAATATCACAATCCTCATCCGTCGAGTGGTACGCTCTCGGCGGCGGCCGCACGACAGCACGCCGCAAGGCGGTGAAGACATGTGGACAGTCGTCGGTGTCGGCGTCGTCGCGGTCATCGCGGTCGTCCTCGCCGCCACGTCCCGGGTGGGCGTTCAAGCCGATCTCGGATCGGTGAGCGATCAGTGGATCGCCGAACATCGCCTCTCGCAGGACACGCAGCGCTGATCGCGCCGGAACCTCGACGACACGAGTTGATTCTGAAACGCACTCGAAGGCGCGGTTTCGCCGTGCTGTGCCAGAGCTTCGCGCGCCGCGTGCGCCGCCCGGCCGGAGTCCGGCGGTAGCATAGGAACATGGCAGCGCCCTTCGTATGCAGGTGAGTGCCTTCGATCCCCCCGCATCGCACGTCCAGACGTTCATGGAACACGCCGCGCGCCTCGACGCGCGGTACCGCGGCGGCGAGATTCACGCGCACGTCTCCGCGGCGTTGAACGATCGCGATCGTCCGCTCGACGCGCTCGTCGAGCAGTTCCTGCCGACATCGCACGCGGCGCTCGCCGCCGCGTCGCGCAGCCTGTTCTTCTCGCTGCCGGTGGCGTTCGATCCGACCGAGTCGATTGGCCCGTACCTCGCGATCGTGGATCGCGACCCGGCCGGCGATCCGTATCGCTTCCTCGACATGGGCGCGCTCATCGCGACGCAGGCATTCGGCGAGAACGATCCCGCCGTCGTGCGCGCGGTGCTCGAGTCGCTGCCGTTCGTCGTCTCGCGCTACGCGCATTCCGAGTACCAGACGACGCTGTCGCTGCGGCTGAAAGCGGAGCTGAACCGCGTCGCGCCGGCCGGCACGCCGCGCCATTTCATCGTCAATACGGGCGCCGAGGCGGTGGAGAACGCGATCAAGGCCGTGCTCCTCAACCGTGTCCTCACCTCCGACGATCGCGACGGTGGCTTCGTCGTGTCGTTCGAGGGCGCCTTTCACGGCCGCACGCTCGGCAGCCTCGCCGTGACGCACCGCAAGAAAGCGCGCCTCGGGTTTCCGACCTTCGACTGGCCCCACATTCCGTTTCCGGTGGAGGAGCCGGGATCGCCCAAGGAGACCGCGCGCCGCGAGGAGCGCAGCCTGAAGCAGTTGTGGGATCTGCTCGTCTCCGGCCGCCTGCCGCACGCCGACAAGAGCCGCGATACGTTCCAGCGCGAGATGGAGGCGCTCGACGAGTTCCTCGCGCGGCCCGGCGTGGAGACGTGTGAGTCGCCGGCGGTCCAGGCATTCGTGCAGACGCAGCGCGCGCTCCTGACGCCGGACGTCGTCCGCCGCGCGCGGCGCGTCGCCGCGGTGCTCGTCGAGCCGATCCAGGGCGAGGGCGGCGTCCGCATGGCGAGCGCGCGCTTCATGCGCAAGCTGCGGCTGCTGACGCGCGTCTACGACGTGCCGCTGATCTTCGACGAGGTGCAGACCGGCTGGGGCATGACCGGCCGGATGTGGGCGCACGAGCACTTCGAGCTGCCGTGCCCGCCGGATCTCGTCACGTGGGCCAAGAAGGCGCAGAACGGCGTGCTCTTCGTCAGCGAGGCGCTCGCGACCTTCTTCCAGGAAGAGAAGAAGTTCAACACGACGTGGGAAGGCGATTCGGTCGGCATGGTGCGGCTGATCTCGCTGCTCGACAAGCTGGATCTCGAGCAGGTGCGCCGCACCGGCGAGCGCGCCCGCACGGGGCTGGAGGCGCTGGCGCGCGAGTACCCCGAGATCCTGAAGCACGTGCGCGGCGCCGGCGTGATGCTCGGCTTCGACGTTCAGCGCGCCGATCTGTGCGACGCGCTGCACGATCGCACGTTCCGGCGCGGCCTCGTGCTGCTGCCGGCCGGCGAGCGCACGCTGCGCTTTTACCCGCGGTACGACACCGAGCCGTACGCGATCGACGAAGCGCTGTCGATCATGCGCGCGGCGGTCGAGGATCTGGTCGGTGGAGGGATCGGCGCCGACGTCACGCCGACGCCGAAGGTGCGCGTCGGCACGCTCGCGATCCCGCTCGACACGGTGGACGTGGTCGAGCTCACCCCGGCGACGTTTGCCGCGCACAGGCTGCAGGTGATGGAGGTGGAGCAGGAGCGCTACGGCGCCGCCGTCTCGTATCCGCCCGACGTCCTGCGCTCCGGGCAGCGGCCGCTGCTGCAGTATCCGGTCGAGACGTTCGACGCGACGATGGCGTATCCGCGCGCGATCGGCGTCGCGCTGCGCGACCGCGTGTCGGGCCGCTTCCTCGCGTACGGCATCGGCAGTGCGCTCGAGAACCACGACGAGGAAGGCGTCGCGTCGGATCCGCGCTTCGGCGAAAACAACACGTTCTACCTGCAGGCGACCGCGACGCTGCCGACCGTGCAGAACGAGGTCGATATCGAGAACCGCCTGCTCGACGCGATCTACGAGCGCGCGACCGCCGCCGGCTTCGCCTACCTCTCGACGCTGGTCGAGGATCGCCTGCGCGAAACCGGTCCCCCGTGGCTTCGCGACGCGGCTGTCCTCGAACAGGTGGACAACTATCTGCGGAGCGGGATGCGGTTCGCGTACTTCCAGGCGGCGTTGAAGCCCGCGTCGGCCGCCGTGCCCGCGAGCTGACGGCGCCAGCGGCCGGCCGCGCCGATCGTTATTTGTCCGTGCTTTCGGTTTCCGAAGGCGCGATCGAGAGCCAGACGCCGCCCTTCGTGTCGCACCGGATGATCAGCTGGACGCCGCGCGGGATGCCGGCGGGCGTCAGTGTGAAGGTGATTTCGCCGCCGCGCGTCGCGACGAGGGGCGCGCGCCCGGGGCGCTGATCGATGTTCGGCTTCATCGCGCGCCGGCCGTCCTGAGCCCCGGCGTCGATCGGTGGGCGAGCGGCATGTGGACCATGAACGTCCACTGCTTCAACAACGGTGCCAAAACGCTCACGGATCGAACTCGCTCGCGGCCGCGCGCCGTCGCTGAGCGCCGTCGAGGTAGCGGACGCCGGAGAACCGTCGCGGCGAGGCGGCTCAGGGCGCGTCGGCGCGGTGCTGCGCGATCCAGTGGTTGCTGACCGAACCGAGATCCGCAGCCGACCGCTTCGAGACGACGGCGGCGATGATGACGACGCTCGCGACCAGCGCCAAGGCGATTCCCATCCACACCATGTGAGAGCCTCGCGAATCTGAGGACGCTCCGCAGGCGGAGAGCCGCGG
>QHWK01000144.1 GCA_003223775.1 Acidobacteriota bacterium | reverse complement strand
AACCGCGACAACCCGAACATCGCGATCATCCACGCGCTCAAGGAAGCCGGCGTCGACATCCGCGTCTGCGGACAGGGTCTGATCGGGCGGAAGATCGACGTGAAGCAGGTGAACCCCGACGTGCAGATCGATCTGTGGGCGATGACGACGCTCGTCAATCTGCAGCTGAAAGGCTACGTGCGCGTTGGCTGAACTGAGAAATGGCTGATGGCTGATGGCTGATGGCTGATGGTTAATGGTCAATGGCTGATGACCATCTGCCAGCCATCAGCGATCAGCCATCAGCCATGACTGCGACAGGAGGACTCGGATGAGCGCCGATCTTGCACGGTTGTTCGGTACATTCGATCGCGGCCGGCTCTCGCGCCGGCAGCTGCTGGCCGCGCTCGGCATCGCGGCCGTCGTGCGTCCGGCCTCCGCGTTCGCGCAGGGGCAATGCGGCGGCGCGCGCGCCGGAACGCCCGAGTGCGACCCGACGCCGGCGAAGCTGCCGTTCGAGCCGACCGGGTGGAGGACGGTCCTCCTCGATCACTTCTCCTGCCAGGTCGCCGACTATCCGAAGGAGGCGGCGTTCTACGCCGCGCTCATGAACTGGAAGGTCAGAAGCGACGATGGCAAGCAGGCGGTGCTCGACATCGGCGACTGGGCCGGCCTCGTGCTGCGCGGCGGCTATCAGCCGCCCGCCGGCGCGGAAGCCGCGCCAGCCGGCCGCGGCGGCGCGCCGCGCCCGCCGCGTCTCGCCGTGTTCGACAACGTCTGCTGGGGCATCGAGCCGTGGGACGCGAAGCACGTCGAGGCGGAGCTGCGCACGCGCGGCCTCACGCCGGTGGCCGACAACCGCGGCAAGGACTTCGAGAGCTTCCACGTGAAGGATCCCGACGGCTTCGATCTGCAGATCAGCAACGGCAGCCGTCGCAATCGCCGCCAGGGCGCCGCGAGCGGCAAGACGTCGGCGTCCGCGCCGTTCGAGCCGACGAACTGGAAGACGGTCTGGCTCGATCACATCTCGTTCGAAGTCTCGAACTACAAGGAGACCGTCGCCTTCTACACGGCGCTCCTCGGCTGGAAGCCGGGCACCGACGAGGGGAGCCAGAGCCAGTGCCAGATCGGCGAGGTCGGCGACATCATCATCCGGCGCGGCGGCGGCGGCCGCGGCGGCGCGCCGACGCCGCCGCCCACGACGCGGCGCGCGGCGATGGGCCACATCGCGTTCGGCATCACGCCGTTCGATCCCGATCAGGTGAAGGCGGAGCTCGAGAAGCGCGGGCTGAACGCGCGCATGGACACCGGCGGGCGCGGCGACATCCACACAGCGAGCTACAAGAGCTATCACACGACGACGCCGAACGGCTTCGATCTGCAGATCAGCGCGACGAACAGGTCCAGCCGAACGCCGACGGCGTGATCATTCGATCTTGAGCGCTTCGACCGGGTCGAGCGCGGAGGCGCGCTTGGCCGGTACGTAGCTGGCGATCGCCGCGGCGGCGACGACGAGCAGCGGCACGACCAGATAGGTGAGCGGATCGATCGCGGCCACGCGAAAGAGGAGCGACGCCATCACGCGCGTGACCCCCGCCGACCCCGCCGACGCCGCGAGGCCGATCGGCACGCCGATCGCGGCGAGCAGCAGCCCCGAGCGCACGAACATCCGCGTGAGCTCGCGCCGCTGGGCGCCGAGCGCGACGCGGATCCCGATCTCGCGCGTGCGCTGCGCCACCGCGTACGAGATCACGCCGTAGATCCCGACAATGCCGAGCGCGAGCGCCATCGCGCCGGCGATCGCGAGCATCACGAGCGTGAACGTCGTGCGCGCCATCGATCGATCGTAGATCTCCCGCATCGTCCGCATCGACGCGAACGCGAGGTTCGCGTCGATCGACCAGACGGCCTGCGGCAGGTCCTTCGCGAAGCTCTCCGTGCCCGCGCGCGGGCTGCGAATCACGAACGTCGCGGTCCGGAGCACGCTCGGGGTCGGGCGGTACGGGCTGTCGCCGTAGGCCGGCCAGTAGACGATCGCCGGCGCCGGTTCCTGGACGCCGTTCTCGTAGACGTCCTGCGCGACGCCGACGATCTCCCGCCACGCCGAGCTCGGCCCCGCCGCCCGGATCCGGCGGCCAACGGCAGCGGACGGCGACCCGAAGACCTCGCGCGCGAAGTTCTCCGAGACGATCACGGCCGGCCGGCGTTCGACGAGATCCGTCCATGTGAAGTCGCGCCCCGCGACGAGCCGCGCGCCGATCGTCTCGAACAGTCCGGGTGAGATCGATTGGAAGATGCGCAGGGGCGGAATCTCCGCCGCGCCGTACGCCGTCCGATCCACCAGGACGGCGTCCCAGTTCGGTGGAATGCCTTCCATCGCCACCTCGCTCGCGAAGGCAGCGCCGTCGACGCCCGGAAGCGCGGCGACGCCGTCGACGATCGCGCGCTCGATCCGCGCGACGCGCGCGACGTCGGCGACGAGCGATCCGGGAATCGAGATACGCACGGTCGCCAGCGCCTGCAGCGTGCCGTCGGACACGAGGACCGTGCGCACCTTCGGGATCGGCGATGCCGGCGACGGTCGCCGTTGCCGGAGCCCAGACGCCGAGGTGCTCGAACGTGTGGTTCTGCTCCGCGTAGGTGAAGTACATCGACGCGGACAACCGCAGATCGCCGGAGACCGCGGAGAGCCCCTGCGCGCCGGGCGCGGTGTGCCACACGGCGACGAGCCGATCGGCGCCGGGGTACGGCAGCGGGCGGAGGAGTACGGCGTTGACGAGGCTGAAGACGGCGGTGTCGGCGGCGATGCCGATCGTCAGCGTGAGCAGCGACGCGCACGTGAACGCGGGGCTGCGGCGCAGCGCGCGGAGGCCGTGGCGCACGTCGCGCGCGAGATCGTCGATCCGGGGTGCCGCGCTGATCGCGGCAGACGTCCATCGACTGGGCGAGGCCGAAGGCGGCCGGCCGCGCGCCAGCGTCGGCGGCGAGCGCGAGGTGCGCGCGCAGCTCCTCCTCGAGATCGGCGTCGCGCCGATCCGGGGCGCACGAGGTTGCGGACGCGGACGATCCACTCGCGCAGGACGGTCATGCCGCGGGCCTCATGGCTGCTCGCCGCCCTCGAGGAGCGCGCGCATGATCGAGATTTGCTGTGCCCACTCGGCCTTCTCGACCTCGAGCTGGCGCCGCCCGGCCGCAGTGATCGTGTAGAAGCGCGCGCGGCGGCTCGTGCCTGTGACGCCCCACGCGCCGCGGACCAGGCCGCGCTGCTCGAGGCGCATCAGCCCGGGATAGAGCGTTCCCATGTTGAGGCGGAGCGATCCGCCGGAGACCTGTTCGAGCCGCGCCGCGATCGCGTAGCCGTGCAGCGATCCGAGCGCGGCGAGCGTCTGCAGGATCATGAGGTCGAGCGTCCCCTGGAGGACGTCGGTCTTGCGCCGCTTTCCATCAGACATTCGAATGGAGTCTGGTGCGTTTCTATTTGAATGTCAAATGAAACCGACGTAGGGCGACCCTTTCAGGGTCGCCGAGGCGAGGCTGAAAGCCTCGCCCTCCAGTTTCGAAACGGGTCCTATGCTCCCGCGTCGAGGCGCGCATCGTCGTACAGCCGGATGCGCCCGCCCGCGTGCCACTTCGCCAGCAGCACGATCTGCCCGGTGTGGTAGCTGAAGTGCTCGACGACGTGGAAGACGGCGTCGAGGACGGTCTGTGAAAATCCCTGCGGGGTGCAGGCGCGCTGCAGCGGCGCGTCGGATCCGGCGTCGCCGACCGCGCGTTCGAGATCGGCGAGGCGCGCGTCGACGTCGGCGAGCGTCCGCTCGAGGAGCGCCGCGAGCGGCCCGCGCGCGATCGGCCCGCGCTCGGCGAACTCCTTCGCGCGCTCGCGCGCGTCGGGCGCGCCGCCGACGCCGGCGACGATCCACTGGCGCGCGTTGCCGCACAGGTGCAGCACGAGGTTGCCGACGCTGTTGCTCGCTTCGTTCGGACGCCACCAGATCTGGTCGTCGGTGAGCTCGTCCATCGCGGCCGTGATCTTCACCAGATAGTCGTCGCGCAGCCGGAACCGTGCGTGCCGCAGGAAGGCGCGCGCGGCAGGGAGCGGCGACGGCGGCGGCTCGAGCAGAAATGTTCTCGCCATACGCGCATCTTACGCCGTGACGGCGATCGACGGAAGAGCTCGCAGCGGGTTAGGTTGGGGGTAGACAATCTACAGCCATGGGTGTAGATTGCCTACCTCCATGAGCGAACTGCTGCAGGGCACGCTCGACATGCTGATCCTCCAGACGCTGCGGTGGGGGCCGGCGCACGGCTACAGCATCGCCCAGGCCATCCGCGCGGGGTCGCGCGACGTGTTCCGCGTCGAGACCGGATCGCTCTATCCGGCGCTCCACCGCCTCGAGAAGCGGCGCCTCGTCCGCGCCGAGTGGAGGACGTCCGCCAACAAGCAGCGCGCGAAGTACTACCGGCTGACGCCCGCCGGCCGCCGCCATCTCACGCGCGAGCAGTCGCGGTGGCGGCAGCTCGTCCACGCCGTGCGCGCGTTGATGCGGCCGCGCGGGCAGGAGGGTTAGCCGTGCGCTGGCTGGCGCGGTTCCGTCGCCGCCGGGACGAGGAGATAGACGAGGAGCTCGAGTCGCACCTGCGGATGGCGATCCAGGATCGCATCGAGCGCGGCGAGCCGCCCGACGCGGCGCGCCGCCGCGCGCTCGCCGAGTTCGGCAGCCGCACGCTCGCGAAGGAGGCAACCCGATCGGTCTGGACGTGGACCGCGATCGAGCAGCTCGCGGCCGATCTGCAGATCGGCGTCCGCGTCCTCTGGCGCGCGCCCGCGCTCAGCGCCGCCGCCATCGTCCTCATCGCGCTCGTCATCGGCGGCAACACCACGATCTTCTCGATGGTGCACAGCATTCTCGCGAAGCCCGCGCCCGGCGTCGCCGCCGATCGTCTCGTGACGCTCGGGTGGGTGACCGACGGCGACGAGCATCCCGACGGCAGCTATCCGAATTACCTGTACGTCTCCGCGGCGACCACGACGCTGCGGCCGATGCTCGCGTTCGCGTTCAACCGCTTCATCCTGACGACGGGCGACGGCAGCTACGCGATTCAGGGCGTCACGGCCACGGCCAGCTACTTCGAGACGCTGGCGATCCGTCCGATCAAAGGACGCACGTTCACGGACCGCGAGGAGCGTCTCGACGCCTCCGGGCTGGTCGCCGTCATCAGCCAGCATCTGTGGCGCGAGCGCTTCGCGGAGTCGGCGGACATCATCGGGCGGACGACGGTGGTGAACGGCCACGTGGCGACGATCGTCGGCGTCGCGCCGCCGGATTTTCGCGGCGTGCTCTTCGGCGAAGGCTCCGACATCTGGATGCCGCTCGTCGCGTACGCCGAAGCCGACGGCGCGCGGGCCACGCTCGCCGATCGCGCGGCGCCGCGCGTCGTCACGATCGGACGGCTCGCGCCCGGCGTCTCGCTCACCGCGGCGCAGGCGGAGCTCGCGACGATCGCGCGGCAACTGCCGCGCGCGCCCGGCGACGCGTGGCGCAGCCGCACCATCCAGCTGTTTCCGTACTCGGCGACGGCCGCCGGCGACAGCCTCGTCGCGCAGCGCGGGCCGTGGTTCCTCGCGATGTTCTCGATCATCACCGGGCTCACGCTGCTCATCGTCTGCGCGAACGTCGCGAACCTGATGCTGGCGCGCGCCGTGGTGCGCGCGCGCGAGATGGCGGTGCGGCGGTCCTTCGGCGCGTCGCACGCGCGCATCGCGCGGATCTTCATCGCCGAGGGGCTCGCGATCGGCATGGCCGCCTGGGCCGCCGCCGCGCTCTTCGCGTTCTGGACGACGCGCGCGATCCCGCGGCTGATGAAGCCGTTCGACGGCAACGGCTCGCGCATCGCGTTCGACTTCACGCCCGACTGGCAGGTGCTCGGCTACGCGATGCTGCTCGCGCTCGCCGGCACGGCGCTTGTCAGCGCGGCGCCCGCCATTCGCGCGTGCCGCCACGATCTGCAGCCGCTGCTCAAGGCGGGCGAGCAGGGCGTCGTGCCGGGCCGATCGAGCGTCTCGACCGGCCTCGTGGTCCTGCAGCTCGCGTTCTCCGTGCTGCTCCTGACGACCGCGGGCCTCGCGTATCGATCGCTCGCGATGCTGACGGCAACCGACCTCGGGTTCGACCGCGACAAGCTGCTGCTCGTGACGATCAACACCAGGGCGGCCGCGCGCACCGCGCCGGCCAACGTCGCGCTGCTCGACGCGATGGTCGAGCGGCTGCGCACCGTGCGCGGCGTGACGGCCGTCACCTACGCGCGCCGGCCGGTGCAGGCGTTCTGGTGGATGGAGCCGGTCAGCGCCGGCGCCGGCGCGGCGCCGCTCGTCGTCGAGCGCAACGAGGTGGGGCCGGGCTATCTGCGGGCGATGGGCGTGGCGCCGATCGCCGGGCGCGACATCGACGCGCACGACGCCGCGCGCGGCGCGGTGGCCGCGATCGTCAACCAGCGGCTCGCGGCGGCGCTCTGGCCGGGACAGCCCGCCGTCGGCCGGACGCTGCAGCTCCGCGCGTATCGCGAGCCGGTCGTCGTCGCCGGCGTCGCGCCCGATGGTTTGTACAGCGGCTACCGGCGGCAGTCGGATCCGAACTTCGTGCTGGTGTCGGCGCGGCACGCGCCGCCGCCGCCGGACGAGATGACAATCTACGTGCGCTACGCGTCCTCGCTCGACGAGGCGGTGCCGGCGATCGGCCGCGCGCTGCGCGCGGTGGACGACCGCGCGCCGATCGTCTACCTGCGGACGATGGACGAGCAGCTCGCGAGCCTCACGTGGCTCGTGGACGCGCTGGCGATCCTGCTCGGGCTGTTCGCCGGTGGATCGCTCCTGATCGCGACGATCGGCCAGTACGCGGCGATGGCGTTCACGATGCGGCGGCGGATGCGCGACTTCGGCGTGCGGATCGCGCTCGGCGCGTCGACGCGCGACATCGCGTCGTCGGTCGTGCGCGAGGGGCTGCGCGTGACGGCGGCGGGCCTGGCCATCGGCGCCGCGCTCGGCCTCGCGACGGCCGCTGCGCTGCGGTCGATGCTGTTCGGCATCACGCCGACCGACGCGCGGACCTACGCCGGCGTCTTCGCGCTGCTCGCGGCGGCGTCGCTCGTGGCCTGCTACCTGCCGGCGCATCGCGCGGCGCGCATCGATCCGATGCAGGCGCTGCGCGACGAGTGAAAAGCTCGAGCGATCGCAGCGTGAGGCGCGTCAGCCGACGCCGCGCGCCAGCATCGAGAGGGCCACGATGAGCACGACGAACGTGGCGAGCACGCGCGTGTCGCCCGGGCCGGCGTCGCGCTGCAGCGCGCGCCAGACAGCGACGCCGCCGACGATCAGGAGCAGCCGCTGCTGCGTGACGATCAGCGCCGCGGCGATGGCGAAGACCAGCGCCCATCGCTCCCAGTGCGCGAGCACGTGGAGGCCGCGCGATCCGTCGAGCTGCCACACCGGAATCAGGTTGAACAGGTTCAGGAAGCCCGTGAGCTGCGCGATCGCAAGCCAGATCGGCGCGCGCGTGACGACGTATATGCTCAACGCCGCGAGCGCCGCCCCGAGACCCCACACGGGACCGGCGAGGCCGACCTTCGCATCGTTCAGCGGATTGCCGATGTGCTGCTTCAGCATCACGAACGCGCCGACGCCCGGCACGAACATCGGCGCGCTCGCGCCTATGCCGAGCGTGCGCAGCATCGCGACGTGGCCCATCTCGTGGATGTAGATCGACAGCACCAGCCCGAGCGCCAGCGGCCAGCCGTAGATCGACCAGTAGACGCCGAAGAACGCGAACATCGACACGAACGTGCTCGCCTTCGTCAGCCCGAGCAGCAGGAACTTGATTTTGCTGAGGACCGCGACCGCGACTGCCAGCAGGCCCGGCGCGCCGCGCCGCCACCACGGCGTCGCCGCCTCCTCCTGCGGCGTGCCGGCCGGCGCCTCGATGCGGCGCGCGAGCTCGGCGACGCGCCGCGCGATCACCGCGTGCTGCTCCGACTGCGGCGGCAGCAGCTCCAGCGCGCGCGACCAGTCGTCACGCGCGCTCGCGAGATCGCCTGCGCGCGCCGCTCGGTCGGCGGCGGCCGCGAGCGCCTTCAGCGTCTCGGCGTGCGTCAGCGAGGCGCAGGCGGGACACGCGAGCGCGCCTGAGGGCAGCTCCGTGCCGCAGCGCGTGCAGAGCGTCTGCGTCACGCCGACGTGGTGCTCGGCACGGCGCCGACGCGGAACGGTCCGAGAATCTCGACGCGGGGCGTCCCCGTCATCTTCCACGCCTGGCGCATGCCGATGAAGATGATGAACGCGCTGATCAAGCCCGAGGGCAGCGATCCGACGACCACGAGCACCGGCAGCACGGCCACGAACCCCGCCAGCACCGCCACCCCCAGCAGCAGCGTGCCGCCCGACGGCTTCGCCGCCGAGGCGGAATCGCCATCGGCCGCGGCGGTCGTCTTGCCGGAGGCGCTCGCCGTCTTCGCGCTTCGCGCGGCACGGCCGGCATCGACGGCCCCTTGAATCGCGATCGGCGCGTAGGCGAGCGCAATCGATCCGTACGTGAGGCACACGGCGAGCACCTGGAACCGCAGGCCGCCGCGGCCGCCGATCGCTCTGCGAATCGCGTAGCCGACCATGTAGCCGATCAGCACGGCGACGATGCCGATCTCGAGATGCGCGATCGCCATGACGGCGTAATACACGACGGCGCCGGCAACGCCCGCGCCGAGGCCGTACGCCGCGGCTTTGACGAACGGCGTCATCGCGCGCGGGGTTTCCGCGACCGATTCAGCGAGCGACCGGCAGCGGCCGCAGACGCAGTTGCCGTTGACGTGGAAGTACTCGGTCTCGATCGACGCGCGGCACGCCGCGCAGACGACGGCGACCTTGTCCGCCGGCGCGGCTGCGCCCGCGCCCGCGATCACGTGGTCGAACTGCAGCGCGTCGTGCTCCGTCGCCTCCTGGCCTGGCATCGCGTCTGCTGAAGTCGTCGTCATGGTTTCACCTGCTGTCTGGCCGCGGATCTCGCCGGAGGCCGTTGCAGCACCGCATGAATGGTGCCGCCTGCCGTGCGCGCACCTGCGCGCGTGTTCCAGCAGATTCTGGTTGGCGCCGATCCAATTCGTAATCGGTTGGCGGATCTCGTCCAAGGTTATCGGCCGTGATACTTCGGCGGCCGGCCTTCCGCCTCCGCGCGCCGTCCTTCGATGAAGTCCTCGGTTCGATAGAGCGTGCTGTAGGCGGAGTCGAGCTTCGAGAGCGCGTCGGCTTCGACGGGATCGATCACCTGATGCGCCGACGCGAGCGTCGCCTTGATCGACAGCGGCGCGCACGCCGCGATCTTGCCCGCCATGGCGATGCCGGCGTCGAGCGCCGCCTCCGGCGTCGGGGCGATCTGCTGCGTGATGCCCATGCGGAGCGACTCCTCCGCGGTCCAGTGGTCGCCGGTGAGCATGTACCGCATCGCGTTGCCCCAGCCCGCCTCGCGCACGAAGCGCACCGTCGCGCCGCCGCCGGGAAAGCGCCCGTGCGTGTTCTCGTCCTGCCCGAAGCGCGTGTTCGCGGCGGCGACGCGGATGTCGCCCGCGAGGTACAGCTCGTGGATCGTCTCCGGGCCCGCCGGCCGCCGGCCGGCGGCGAGCGCCGCCTGGAACGCGTCGACATCGATGCCGCGCGTGAACTGCTCGCCGTGGCCGAAGAGCACGGCGGCGCGCAGCGACGGATCGTGCTCGTAGCGGTAGAAGACGTCGCCGAGGCGCGCGCGCGTCGGCGGATCGACGCGGTTCTGGATGGCCGGGCGGTTGAGGCCGATGAGCACGATTTCGCCGCGACGTTCGACGGTGACCGTCGTCGCCGGGGCGAGCGGCGCATCGTCGAGCCTCGTCGCCGCCGGCGCGGCGGGAGGAGGCTGCGGCTGCGTCTGCGCGCGGACCGCCGACGCGACGGCCGCGATCGCGGCGCCGGTGAGAAGGGCTCGCCGTTCGACCTTCGGAGTGGTGTGCATGAGGGCCTCTCGAGTACGCGACCAGGGTGGTCGTCGCCGGTCGCCGTCGGCCGCTTGTCGGCCTGTGCCGACGCAATCGTAACGCCGCGGCGTATCGATCGTCGCGGTATTCACACGCGCTCCTGGCGAGTCGCGCCCGGCACGCACGTCTAGCGTCCGGGCACGCGCGCCTTCTCGATCTGCACGAGCACGGTGTACTCCGGGTCGACGAACTGCACGATCGGCGCGCGCGCGGTCTGCGAGACCAACTGATACGCGTCGATCTCTGCCATCCCGCTGCGCTCGCGCACCCAGCCGACCATCGCCTTGAACGCCACGCGCGCGGCGTCCTCGAGCGGACGCCCCGCGCCGACGAACATCACCTCGTCGGCGTTCTCGATCCGCGGCACCGGCGTCGGCGCGCGCTTCACCAGCTCCACGAAGAGCTCGACGTTCATCGCGCCCTCGATCGCGGCGCCGATGATCTCGCCCTCGCCCATCGCGTAGTGGCCATCGCCGAACGACAGCAGCGCGCCGGGCGCGTTGACGCCGAGGAACACCGTGTTGCCGGCGCGCACCTGCGGGCAGTCCATGTTGCCGCCGAACGGCCCCGGCACGATGGTGCTGCGCACTTCGGCGGCCGCGGGCGCCACGCCGAGGCAGCCGAGAAACGGCGCGAGCGGCACGGCCCACGTGTGCCGCCCGTCGCGAGACGATGCGCGGGCGGAGGTCCGTGCGGCGTCGAGATCGTAGCGCCACGTCGTCTCCGGCATGTCCGCGGCGAGGATCGCCGTGCGATCGGTGCCGACGAGCGCGCCGAAGCCGGGCGCGAACGACGACACGCCGTAGCTGCGCGCCGGTTCGATCTTCAGGAGGTGCACGGCCACCGTGTCGCCCGGCTCGGCGCCTTCGACGTGGAACGGCCCGGTCTGCGGGTTGTCGTGGCCGGGCGGCATCACGCGCGACGGCAGATCGCCGGCCGTCTTCACCGCGCCGTCGAAGCAGTCCTCCGTCCACGACACGATGCGTGTGCCGGGCGCGATGCGGTGCTTCGGCGCTGCGCCGCCGAACGTATAGACGAGATCGCGGTGCTCCGGCGTCCACCGCAGCGTCGGCGCGCCGGCGGAAATCTCCCCGAGGAGCGGCGCCGGCCGCGCTGGGGCGGCGGCGGCCGCCGGCGATTCAGATTCGCTGCCGCGCACGCGACACGCCGCGAGCAGTCCCGCGGCGCCGAGCGACACCCGGCCCAGAAAATCTCGTCGTCGATGCATCGTGGCGGCTCTCCTTCGCGCGCTGTGCGAACGCATCAGCATAGCGCTGCGCTGCCGGGGCAGCGCGAGTAACATGGTCCGCTCGGAAGGATGACGAGGAGCGAGATGTGAACGAACCCGAGGAAGATTTCGCCGCGATGTTCGAGGCGTCCCTCCAGGCCAAGCGCATCGAGCGAGGACAGACGATCGAGGGGACGATCGTCGCCATCGGACCCGAGGTCGCGTTCGTGGACGTCGGCAGCAAGGGCGAAGCGACGATCGACATCGCTGAGCTGAAAGACGAGAACGGCGCGCTCGAGGTCGCAGTCGGCGATCGGGTGCAGGCGGTCGTCACGTCGACGGCCGGCGGCCTGACGCTCTCGCGCCGGCTTGCGCGCGGCGCCGCCACGCAGCGTCAGCTCGAGGACGCGTTTCGCAGCAGCCTGCCCGTCGAAGGCAAAGTGGAGCGCGCGGTGAAGGGCGGCTACGAAGTACGCATCGCGCGGCAGCGCGCGTTCTGTCCGAGCTCGCAGATGGACACCTCGCGCGCCGAGCCGGCGGCGCACGAAGGGCGCGTCTACGAGTTCCGCATCATCGAATACAGGGAGGGCGGCCGCTCGATCGTCGTCTCGCGCCGCGCGCTCATCGAGGAGCGGCAGCGCGCCGATGCGGTGGAGATCCGGCGATCGATCGTGCCGGGCGCAACGCTCGCGGGCCGCGTCGCGTCGGTGCGCGACTTCGGCGCGTTCGTCGATCTCGGCGCCGGCGTGCAGGGGCTGCTGCACGTCTCCGAAATGGGATGGTCGCGCGTGTCCGATGCGTCGCAGATGGTGAAGCCGGGCGACGAGATCACCGTGAAAGTGCTGCGCGTCGACGAAGACAAGCAGAAAATCTCGCTCGGCTTGAAGCAGCTCACGGCGGATCCGTGGCTCCGCGCCGGCGAGACGTACGAGGTCGGCCAGGTGCGGCGCGGGCGCGTGACGCGGCGCCGACGGGGCGATCAGACGCGTGGACGAGCCTCGTGCGCCCCGGCACCGACGCGGACTTCGAGATCGTCACCATCGATCTCGAGAAGAAGCGGATCGGTGTCGCGCTCGTGCCCGAGGGATCGGCGCGCGCGAGCGCTCGCGCCGAAGACGACGCCCACGAGCAGGCCGGCGGCGATCAGGCGGCGCCGCAGCTCGGGTCGCTCGCCGACAAGCTGCGGAGCGCGCTCGAGCGCCGCGAGAAGTAAGCAACCCCCGCGCGGCGCCCGCCTACAGCGTTTTCTTCGGCGCCACCAACTTCGTGATCCGGCCGATGCTCGTGTCGCCGGTGTACAGGTTGCCCTGCGCGTCCATCGCCATGTAGTTGGACTCGACGAACTGCCCGTCGCCGCGGCCCGGCCCGTTGCCGATCGCGCCGAGCACGTTGCCCTCCCAGTCGATTTTGAAGATCTGGCCGTCCTGGCCCGTCGCGAGCCACAGCTGCTTGTGCGGATCGACGTAGAGCGCGCACGTCAGGTTTCGCATCTGAATCGTCTTCACGAATGTGCCGTGCGCGTCGTAGACGACGAGCCGGTATTCCTCGCGGTCGGCGATGTAGACGTGGCCGGTGTCAGGGTTGACCGCGATCCCGTGGACCATGCTGAAGTGTCCCTGCCCGGCGTGGTTGCCGAACCACTGATTGATGAACCGGCCGTTCTCGTCCAGGTGCAGGACGCGCGCGGCGCCGCTCGCATTGGCGGGCGACTTGTCGGTGTCGTTCGGGCTTTCGTTCGCGTGCCCCTCGCCGATGTAGATGTCGCCGTTCGCGGCGAACGCGAGGTGCAGCGGCTGCCAGAGCAGACGTTGTCCCTTGGCCTCGTCCCAATCGCCGCGCTGCCCTCGGACGCCGATCGTCATCAGAAGCTTTCCCGCGGGACTGAGCTTCATCACCGTGTCGCCGTTCTCGTCGCAGATCCAGATGTTGTCCTCGGGATCGATCGCCATGCCGTGCGCCTTGTTCTGGTGCCCGATCACGTCGTCGCCGATCGTACGCACGGGGGCGTCGTGCGCGTCGAACTCGAAGAGCTGCGGCTTGCCGGCGGCGTTGCGCTGAAAGGCGAAAAGGTGGCCCTTCGAGTTGATCGCAACCGCGGCGACGCCGCCGCCGCCCTCGGGCAGCGCGAACGGGTACGCGTAGGTGAAGCCGAGGCTCGCCGGACGCA
>QHWK01000688.1 GCA_003223775.1 Acidobacteriota bacterium | reverse complement strand
GTTGCTCCAGGACCGCGCGACGGCGAGCGCGAGATGGCCGACGCGCGGCTCCGAGGCGGCGCGGCGGATCGGCGCGACGCCGAGGCCGCCGACGCGCAGCACGGCCAGGCTCGTCGCCGGATCCCATCCGGCCAGTTCGGCGTCGAGCACCGCGCCGTCGTGGCGGCGCACGTGCAGGTTGTCCTCGCGGCCGAGCGCGCGCACCGTCGTCAGCACGACGTCGTCAGCGTACACGAGCCCGCTCGCCGGACGGCGGCGGCCCTGCACCTGCACGACTGACGGCGCCGCCGCCGCAACGGCGTCGGCGAGCTGAGTGGAAAGCGACGTGAGAAGGTCGGTGGTCATGCGCCGATCGTCGCAGACGCGCGCCGCGCGCGAATCACCCATAAGCGTAGGAGCGCGAAAAACGGCGGAACGGCCGTCGGCGCTGACGATATGATTGTCGCCCCGGGAGGCAGGCTCATGCGTCGGCTCATCGTCGTCGGATTCGTGCTCGCGATCGCCGCGCCCACGCGCGCGCAGCGGCCGCTCATCTCCACAAATCCAGAGACGCCGTTCAAGCTCGCGACGTTTCAGGCGGACGGCCGGACGCGCCTCGGCCTCGTGCTCGGCGCGCGGATCCTCGACATCGAGGCGGCGCATACGGCGGTGATCCAGGAGCTCGCGCTCCGCGGCGCGCCGGCGATGCCGAAGGACATGCGGACGCTCATCGAGGACTACGAGCGGCTGGCGCCGCACCTCTACCGGATCGCGAACCGCTTCAGGGACGCGAGCGCCGACAATCCTGCGTTCGCGTTCCGCGTCGATCGCGTCGCGCTCCTCGCGCCGATCAAGTATCCGTCCAACCTCCTCGCGATCGCCGCGAACTACAAGCTGCACGCCGGCGAGATGTTTCCGCCCGGCAGCCCGCAGCAGAAGGCGGCGATCGAAGCCGACCCCGACAAAGAGGATCCGGTGTTCTTCGCGAAGTCGCCGCGCTCCTGCATCATCGATCCCGACGAGGCGTACCCGATGCCGCCGGGTCGCAACATCGACTGGGAGGGCGAGCTCGCGATCGTGATCGGCAGGCCGGCGCTGAACATCTCCGAGGCGCGCGCCCACGACTACGTCTTCGGCTACAGCATCATGTACGACGTGAGCGATCGCGGCGGCAGCGGCCGTCCGCTGACGGGGATGTTTCCCGGCCCGAACTGGTTCGCCGGCAAGAGCCGCGACAAATGCGCGCCGTTCGGGCCGGTCATCGTGCCGAAGGAGTTCGCGCCGAACCCGCCGCACTTCCACATCGTGACGAAGGTGAACGGCCTGGTGAAGCAGGACGGCAACACCTCGAACTGGATCTGGGACGAAGCGCATATGGTGCGCTACCTGACGTCGATCCTCACGCTCTATCCCGGCGACGTGATCTCGAGCGGGACGCCGGACGGCGTCGGCGCCGGCCGCAAGCCGCCGGAGTTCCTCAAGCCCGGCGACGTCGTCACGATTGACGTCGACGGCATCGGCACGCTGCGGACGCCGATGAAGGCGCCAGCGAATCCATGAGCGGCCGCCGACTCCTTGGCGACCCTGAAAGGGTCGCCCTACATGTCGTCGTCGCCTCGATCCTGGCTACCGCGTCCCTGGGTACGCAGACGCCGCCCGCCGACACCATCCTCGTCAACGGACACATCGTCACCGTCGACGCGCGCTTCTCGGTCGCGCAGGCGATCGCGATCGCGGGCGGGCGCTTCGCCGCCGTCGGCAGCAACGACGCGATCCGCAAGCTCGCCGGCCCGCAGACGACGACGATCGATCTGCACGGGCAGACGGTGATTCCCGGGCTCGCCGACGGCCATCTGCACGACGCCGGCGGCGGCCCGGGCGTCGATCTCTCGCGCGCGCGCAGCGTCGCCGACGTGCTCGCGGCGATCGGCACGCGCGTGAAAGCCAGCCGTGCGGGCGAGATCGTCGTCACCAACAGCGACTGGCACGAAGCGCAGCTGAAGGAGCACCGGCTGCCGTATCGCCGCGATCTGGACGCGGTCTCGCCGGACAATCCGGTCGTCGTGGTCCGCGGCGGACACGAATACATCCTGAATTCCGCGGCGCTCGCGAAGTGGCGCATCACGAAGGAGACGCCGCAGCCGCCGGGCGGGCGCATCACGCGCGATGCCGGCGGCGAGCTGAACGGCGAGCTGATCGATCGCGCGAAGGCGCTCGTGCAGCTTCCGCCCGCGCCGCCGCTCACGATCGATGCGCTCATCGAGCAGCACAAGAAGCTGAACGCGGCCGGTTTGACGAGCATCCGCTATCCGGGCGCGCCGGTGGAGCAGTACCGGCTCCTGCAGCAGATGGAGCGGCAGGGGCTGCTCACGATTCGCGTCAACCAGCTGCTTCGGTTCGGCGCCGACACCGCCGACTCGATGCGAGCGGCGATCGCCGCGTCCGGGTTGAAGCCGGACGACGGCGACGAGTGGCTGCGGATCGGCGGCATGAAGCTCGGCGTGGACGGCGGCTTCGAGGGCGGCTGGATGCGCAAGGCATACGCCGAACCATGGGGCGAAGGCGGCGCATTCCACGGCGTCAACACGATGAAGCAGGCGGCCTACACCGACGTCGTCAAAGCGCTCAATCGCCTCGGCTGGCGCGTCGCGACGCACGCCGTCGGCGACGCGGCGATCGACGAAGTGCTCGCGGCGTACGAGGCGGCGAACCGCGAGCAGTCGATCCGCGGCAAGCGCTGGACGATCGAGCACGGCTTCATCGTCGAGCCCGATCAGCTGCCGCGCATGAAGGCGCTCGACCTCGTCGTCTCCGCGCAGGATCATCTCTACCTGGCGGGCCCGAGCCTCGTGAACTACTGGGGCGCCGCGCGCGCCGCGCGCGTGACGCCGATGCGCACCTATCTCGATAAAGGGTTCGTTGTGGCCGGCGGCACCGATTCGCCGGTCGTTCCGTATCCGCCGCTGTGGGTGATCTATCACTTCGTCTCGCGCGACACGATCAGCGGCGGCGTCCTCGGCGCGGATCAGAAAATCACGCGGCACGAAGCGCTCCAGGTCGAGACGATCAACAATGCGTTTCTGACCTTCGAGGAACGGATCAAGGGATCGATCGAGCCGGGAAAGCTCGCGGACCTGGTCGTGGTTCCTGACGACATCCTCACGTGCCCCGACAAACAGCTCGAGCGGATGGGCGTGGCCATGACGATGGTCGGCGGCAAGATCGTGTTCGCAGCGGCGGACGCCGCCGTTCGTAAGCCTTTACGTGCGCAGTAACGAGGAGACGCGATGACCGTTGTGTTTTCAGCGACTTACAGGTGGACCGGAGCTTGCTCCGCCACGCGATTCGTGACCCGACACTCTATGTGCGTGCTTGTGGCGATCGCCTGCTCAGTCATGTTCGCTTCGCGCGCCGACGCCCAGACTCAGTCGCAGCCGCCCACGCAGCCTCAAACCCAGACGGCGGGGCAGCAGCCCGATCAGCCGCCAGCCGCGACGACGACCGCGCCCGACCAGGACGACGCCGCGCTTCGTCCGCTGGATCCCGATTTCACCGTCGTCAATCTGCCGACGACGCTGCCGCTCCCGATGGGCGCCGGCAATTTCCACCTCACGCACCGCTTCGTCGGCGTCAACTGGCGCCAGGACGATGCGTCGACGATCGCGTCGAACCTGTTCGGCTTCGATGGCCCGGCCGTCATCCAGCTCGAGTATCGCATCGCGGTGATGAAGCACCTGGAGGCCGTTGTCGCGCGCACGAACTTCGGGCGCACGGTGCAGTTCTCGGTGAAGTACGACGCGATTCACCAGAGCGCGTCCAAGCCGCTCGGCGTCTCCGGCATCCTCGCCGTCGAAGGGCAGAACAACTTCCAGCCGCACAACGTCTCGGGCGCGGACATCGGCTACGCTTCGGCCATCGGCCTCGCGTTGTCGCGCACGCTCGGCACCGCGGCGTCGGTCTACCTGGATCCGATCCTCGCGGCGAACACGCTGCCGACCGGCGTCGGGGACAGGCGCAACACGTTCTACGTCGGCATCGGCGCGCGCGTGAAGATCGTGCCGGCGTTGTTCCTGGTCGGCGAGGTGTCGCCGCGCGTCGCCGGCTACAAGCAGGGCGATCCCGAGTTGGCGTTCTCGCTCGAGAAGCGAGTCGGCGGCCACGTGTTCTCGCTTGTCGTCGCGAACACGGAAGGCACCACGTACGGCCAGCTCGCGCGCGGCGGCAACCCGCAGACGCTCTACATCGGCTTCAACCTCGCGCGGAAGTTCTATTGATCTAAAGGAGAAGGAGATCTCACGATGACACGCTTGTCCCTCATCGCCGTCGCGCTCGCCCTGGCCGCCGTGGGCTGCAGTTCCTCGACGTCGCCCTCGTCGACGACGCCGACCAACCCGACGTTCACCGCCGCGCTGTCGCCCGCCAACGAAGTGCCGCCCGTGAGCAATTCCGAGTCGGTCGTGACCGGCAACGTATCGATCACGCTGGTGACGACGAAGGACTCGGCGGGCAACATCACGGCGGCGACCGCGACCTTCGTCGTGAACCTCTCCAACTTCCCGGCGGGATCGGCCATCAACATCGCGCACATCCACGAAGGCGCGGCCACGTGCGCCTGCCCGGTGGTCGTGAACACGTCGCTCACAGCGGGCGAGGTGTCGATCACCAACGGGACGGCGTCGTTCACGAAGTCGGGAATCAACGTGCTTCCGGAAGTGGCGCAGCGGATTTTGAGCAACCCGGGCGGGTTCTACTTCAACGTGCACTCGACGCTGAATCCCGGCGGCGTCTCGCGCGGCGCGTTGAACAGAGTGTCGTAGGGAAATAGCGAGGTGTGTAGGGCGAGGCTTTTAGCCTCGCCCCGGCGGCCCTGAAAGGGCCGCCCTACATCGATCATTAGTACGGCCGCAGATCCCCGCGGTACGGAATCACCTGCCCGCCTTCCACCACCACGTCGAACACGAGCGGCGCGTAGCCCGACGCCTGCACTTCGATCCGGTGCGTGCCGGCCGCGAGCGTCAGCGGCTGCGTCGTTCCGTCGAAGTCGGCCACCTTGCCGGCGTAGCCGCCGTCGACGAAGACGTCCGCGTCGTACGGCGACATCTCGAGCGCGACGCCGCCGTAGAGCGACATGCCCGGCGTGAAGTAGACCGGCGCGCGCGGCGCGTGGTAGCCGTAGACGTAGATCGGATCCGAGTAGCGCCATGCGTACGGCACCGGATAGCCGGCGAAGATCCCGAACCCGATCGAGACGCGCGGCCGGAAGACGTACGGCCGGTAGTAACTGCGGGGCGCGTAGACGCGCGGCGTGTACGCGTACGCGCGGTGGTCGCGATCGTAGCGCTCGCGATCCGGTCGCTCGCGGTCGTACAACGGCGTCGTCCGCGGAACCGAGCGGCCGACGACCGTGCTGCCGCGATTCTCGGCGCGCGGCGCCTCGGCGCGCGGCGCCTGCGCCGCCGCCGGCGGCGCGGCCACCGGAGCCTGCACGCGCGGCGCCTCTTCACGGCGCGGACGGGATTGCTCGGCGCTGCGCGAGGGCGCCGGCTGCGCCGCGCGCCCCTGCTGCGCCTCGCGCGCCGCCTCGCGGCGGTGATTGTCGCGTTCCTGTGCGAAAGCCGGCGCGCTGACGAGCCCCGTCGTCAGCAGCGCGGCGGTAAGGGCGAAGGGTGTGAGCTTCATGCCGTCCTGATGGGCAAGGAGCTTGCCACGCGGAATTGCCAG
>QHWK01000687.1 GCA_003223775.1 Acidobacteriota bacterium | reverse complement strand
TCATCGGCCGCGGCTGGACGATAGCGATGTCGCGGGCGTCCTCGATCTTCACGATGCGGTCGATCGCGCGGCCGGCGCCGGACGCGGCGGCTTCGGCGCGCGCGCGTGCGTCTGCGACCGCGAGGCGCAGCGCCTCGCGCTCCGCGGCTGCGCGATCGCGAAGATCGAACCTGATACCGCCGATCGATGCCGCGCCGCCCTGCACGGCGAGGTCCAACACCTCGCCGGCGCGCGCGAGGTCGTCGATGCGCACTTCGATCGTGTTGCGCGCGACCCACTCGCGCGGAATGCGGCGGCCCTGCTGGAAATCGAACTCCTGCTGCAGATACACGCCGACCGTGCGAACGGCGTCCTTGCCGACGCCGGCCTGTGTCAGGCGATCGCGCACCGCGTTCATCGCATCGGCGTTCTGCCGCTGCGCGTCGCGCGGATTCCTCGCGCGCGCTTCAGACGCGATCGTGACGAACGCGCGGTCCGGCGGCCGCTGCACCACGGCCTCGCCGGTCGTCACCACGACGTTCGCCGCGGCCGAGGATTCCTGGGCGACTGCCGGCAGCGAAGCCGACACCGCGACGATCGCCGCCGCGATCACCGCTCGCATACGACCCTGAAGCCGACGCTGTACGCGTAGGTGTCGGGCGGCACCTTGTGGCGATACGCGCAGCGCAGCATCGTGACGTCGTCGTTCACCCACGATCCGCCGCGGACGATGCGGAGCGCGCCGGCCTCGGGCCCGCGCGGATCGCGCGCCTCGCCGAGGCCGTAGTAGTCGGCGCTGTACCAGTCGGACACCCACTCCCAGACGTTCCCGCAGACGTCGTACAGCCCGTACGCATTCGGCGGATACGTGCCCGTCGGCCGCGTGCCGCGCTGCCGCTTCACGGCGCCGTCGGTGAGAAAGTTGCAGCGGGCGGCGTCGATCTCATTGCCCCAGGGATAGCGCAGGCCGTCGACGCCGGCCCGCGCCGCGCGCTCCCATTCGGCCTCGGTCGGCAGCCGGACGACGCGCCCCAATTCATCCGACAGCCATCGGCAGTACGTCGTCGCATCGTCGTAGGTGACGAGGACGACGGGATGGTTGCCGTGGCCGGCAGGCGGCTGATCGCCGTGCCATTCGTACGGCGCGGCCATGTCACGAAAGAGCGCCTCGCGTCCGCCGCCCGCGACGAGCGGCAGCTCGCGGATGGCCGGCGCGCGGTGGCCGGACGCGCGCACGAAGCGTGCGTACTCGTCGTTGGTGACCGGAAAGCGGCCGACGAAGAACTCGCTGACGAAGACGCGGTGCACCGGCCGCTCGTCCTCTTCCACATCGGCGGCGCCCATGAGGAAATCGCCGCCCGGAATTCGAGCGACGTTCGGCGAGGCCGTAGTGCTCATCGTCGCTCGGGTGCGGCGGTCGCGTCCGCCCATGGGGTCTGGAGTCACCTGAAAGCAAGTCAGTATAGTCCAGGACTCCAGGCCGACCGTTTCACGGAAAACGGTAGAGTGACGCCATGAGAATCGACACGTTTGCACTGGAGCGCATGCAGTCGACCTACGAGAACGAGGTCGACTTCAACCTCTCTGAGAGCGGCGTCCATCCGCTGACGCTCGGCGAGCTCGCCGACGATACGGCCTCGCGCGAGGCGCTGCTCGCCGAAGCGCTGCGCTACACGCAGTCGAACGGCACCGCGCCGCTGCGCGACGGGATTGCCGCGCTCTATGACGGCGCCGGACGCGATCACGTGCAGGTGACCAACGGCGGCTCCGAAGCGAACTACATCGCGACGTGGAACCTCGTCGAGCCCGGCGACGAGGTCGTGATGATGGTGCCGAACTACATGCAGACGTGGGGCGTGGCGCGCGCCTTCGGCGCGGCCGTCCGCGAATGGCCGCTCGCCCACGACGGCTCGCGGTGGACGATCGACGCCGCGGCGCTCGACCGCCTCGTGTCGCCGCGCACGAAGCTGATCGTCGTCTGCAACCCGAACAATCCGACGGGCGCGCGCTTCGAGGCGCCGGATCTGGATCGGATCGCTGCCGCGGCGGCGCGGCACGGCAGCTGGATCCTGTCGGACGAAATCTACCGCGGCGCGGAGCGCGACGGCCGCGAGACGCCGACGATGTGGGGACGGCACGACCGCGTGATCGTGACGAGCGGCCTGTCGAAGGCGTACGGATTGCCGGGGCTGCGCATCGGGTGGATCGTCGCGCCGCCGACGCTCGCCGCGGCGCTCTGGTCGTATCACGACTACACGACGATTGCGCCGGGCGCGTCGAGCGACGCGCTCGCGCGGCGCGCGCTCGAGCCGGCGCGCCGATCGCGCATCCTCGAACGCACGCGGTCGATCCTCAATCGCAACTTCCCGCTGATCGCGGCATGGCTCGACGCGCACCGCGGGCTGTTCACCTATACGCCGCCCGACGCCGGCGCGATCGTGTACGTCCGCTATCACCATCCGATCAACTCGACCGAGCTGGTGACGCGCCTGCGAACGGAAAAGGGCGTGCTCATCGTGCCGGGCGATCACTTCGGGATGGACGGCCATCTGCGCATCGGCTTCGGCGAGGAGCCGCAGTATCTCCGCGCGGCGCTCGAGCGCGCCGCGCAAGGCATTGCGGATTGCGGACTGCGGAGTGCGGA
>QHWK01000686.1 GCA_003223775.1 Acidobacteriota bacterium | reverse complement strand
CGCCGGCCACGAGACGACGGCGAACGCGCTGATGTGGACGTGGTATCTCCTGAGCCAGTCGGTGGAGGCGGAGGCGAGGCTGCACGAGGAGGTGGACCGCGTGCTCGCCCGACGCCTCCCGACCGTCGCCGACATCCCGGCGCTGACGTGGACCGAGCGCGTCGTCACCGAGTCGATGCGGTTGTATCCGCCGGCGTGGCTGATCGGCCGCCGCGCGATCGAGGAGTACGCATTCGGACCGTACGTCGCGCCGCCGCGGGCGATCCTGATCATGAGCCCGTTCATCGTGCAGCGCGACGCGCGGTGGTACGCCGACCCGGAGCGGTTCGACCCGGCGCGTTGGACGCCGGAGTTCAAGGCCTCGCTGCCGCCGTTCGCGTACTTCCCGTTCGGCGGCGGGCCGCGCCGCTGCATCGGCGAGTCGTTCGCCTGGATGGAACTCGTCCTCATCGTCGCGGCGATCGCGCAGCGGTGGGAGCTGCGCCTGGTGCCGGGCCATCCGGTCGCCCCGCAGCCGCTCATCACGCTGCGCGCGAAGCACGGGATGCGGATGACGCTCGCCGCGCGCTGACGCGCATCTCCCCCGCTCTCCTTCTCCTATCTCTGGCGGCCGGCCGTTGTATTCTTCCTTCTGATGCCCCGCGTGCGACGGATCCTCGAGACGGCGCTCGATTGCGACGATCTGCCGCGCACGGCGGCCTTCTACGCGCACCTGCTCGACGTCACGCCGATGCTCGACAGCGAGCGCCTCGTCGCCATCGACGCGGGGGAAGGGACGGTGCTGCTGCTCTTTCAGCGCGGCGCGGCCGGTGATCTCGAGACGCCAGGCGGCGTGATTCCCGGCCACGATTCGGGCGGACCCGGCCATCTCGCGTTTGCGATCGATGTCGCGGCGCTGCCGGAATGGGAATCGCGGCTGCAGTCGCTCGGCATCGGCGTCGAGAGCCGCGTCACGTGGGAGCGCGGCGGCGTCAGCTTGTACTTCCGCGATCCCGACAATCGATCGGTCGAAGTGGTGACGCCGGGCATTTGGCCGTGCTACTGAGCGGAGCAGGGGACGAGCGGTGGATGAGCGCGTGAAGACCATCGTGATCACCGGCGCGAGCGGCGGCATTGGCGCGGCGCTCGCGGTACAGGCGTCGCGCGCGGGGCATCGGGTCGCGCTCGCCGCGCGGCGCGAGCCGGAGCTCCAGGCAGTGGCGGCGCGCGCGGGCGGCGGCGCGGTCGTGATTCCGACAGACGTCACGAAGCGATCGGACGTCGAGCGGCTGCGCGATCGCGCGATCGCGGCGCTCGGCGGCATCGATGTGTGGGTGAACAACGCCGGCCAGGGCATCACGAAGCCGGTGCTCGAGCTGACCGACGCCGACGTCGATTCGATGATGACGATCAACGTGAAGTCGGCGCTCTACGGGATGCAGGCGATCGTCCCGCACTTCATCGAGCGCGGGCGCGGACAGATCGTGAACGTGTCGTCGTTCCTGAGCCGCGTGCCGTTTGCGACCTACCGCTCGGCCTACAACGCGGCGAAGGCGGCGCTCAATGCGCTCACGGCGAACGCGCGCGTCGATCTCGCGCGCGCGCACCCGGGCATCCACGTCACGCTGGTCCTGCCGGGCCTCGTCACCACCGATTTCCCGCGCAACGCCGTCGGCGGCTCGCCGCCGCTGCCGCCGGGGACGCCCGCGCAGACGCCGGACGACGTGGCCGTCGCCATCCTGCGCGCGATCGAGCAGCCGGCGGCCGAGATCTACACGAACCCGCAGCACGCGGCCGTCGCGCTCGAGTACTTCAAGGACGTCGCCGCGTTCGAGCAGGAGGCCGCCGCGCGGCGCTGACGTGATCGACCTGACGGAAGCCGACGGCATCTCGATCCTGCGGCTGCAGCACGGCAAGGCGAACGCGCTCGACATCGAGCTGTGCCAGGCGCTCACGAAGGCGCTCGAGGCGTTCCGCCAGTCCGCGTCGAAGGCGCTCGTCGTCACCGGCACGGGGAAGATGTTCTCGGCGGGCGTCGATCTCGTGCGCCTGTCGAACGAGGGCGCCGCGTACGTGCGCGCGTTCCTGCCGGCGATGAACGGGATGTTCGAGACGCTCTTCTCGCTGCTGAAGCCGGTGGTGGCCGCCGTGAACGGCCACGCGATCGCCGGCGGCTGCATCATCGCGTGCGCCGCGGACCGCCGCGTGATGGCGGAGCAGGGCGGACGCATCGGCATCCCCGAGCTGCTGGTCGGCGTGCCGTTTCCCGTGGTGCCGCTGGAGATCATGCGCTTCGCCGCGGCGCGCCACGTCTCGTCGCTCGCGTATACCGGCGCGACGTTTTTCGCCGATGAAGCGCTGAAGCAGGGGCTCGTCGACGAGGTCGTCCGCGCGGAGGAGCTCGACGATCACGCGATCGCCGCGGCGCAGTCGCTGGCCGCGATCCCCGCCGCCGCCTTCGCGCTCACCAAGCGTCAGCTGCGCGAGCCGGTGCTCGAGCGGATGCACGTCGGCTCCGCGATCGACGCGCTCGTAGTGAACACGTGGGCGTCGGACGAGACCCTCGCCGCGATCCGCGACTACGTCGCGCGCACGTTCAAGCGATCGTGACGATCGTCACCGCCGCGCGAGACGGGAAAGCAACCACAGAGCTCGCAGGGCGCGCAGAGACGAGGCGCGTGCGGACCGACGGCTGTCTGCGCCAGCCGTCGCACGGGCGAAAAGCCGGCGTGAACACAAGCCGATCGAGGTGCGTGCGGCTTGCGTTCGGGCCACGCTACCCGATTCGCGCGCCGCGCGTCCACATGTACAATGCGCGGCGGAGGCGGCCGATGGACACCCACGTCAAAGTACTCGGCGTGCTGCAGATTGCGATGGGCGCGATGTGCCTCTTCGGCGCGCTCCTCCTCACGCTCGTCTTCGCCGGCGGATTCAGCGCCGCCTCGCTCAGCGACGATCCCGACGCCGCCATCGCGCTCCCGTTCATCGGCATCACCGGCGCCGCGCTCGTCGGGTTCCTGCTCGTGCTGTCGCTGCCGGGGATCGTCACCGGCATCGGCCTGCTCCAGCGTCGTCCATGGGCACGCATCGCCGGCATCGCGCTGTCGGTGCTCGGGCTGATGGCGATGCCGATCGGCACGATCGTCGGCGTCTACGGCTTGTGGGTGCTCTTCTCCAAGGAGACCGAACGCCTGTTCGCGGCGCGGGCCTCGTCCGCGACGTCCGCCTGGCCGGACTCGGCCTCCGGCTCGTCAAGAAGACGGTGAACTTCGACAACCACTTCGTCTACCACTTCTATTACGGCGACGAGCGCGGCGCGCCCGGCACGATCTGGACGACGTTTCCCTACAAGGGGCACGGCGTGCGCGCCGGCACCAAGGGCGCGGGGCAGGTGACGGTGACGTCGCTCTCGGTGCCGACGGGCGCGCTGGATTTCTGGCGCACCCGTCTGGCCGCGCGCGGCGTCGCCGTCACCGATCTGGCGCCGCGCTTCGGCGAGCCGGTGGTCCGTTTCAGCGACAGGTCCGGCCTCACCTTCGAGCTCGTTGCCACGTCGCACGACGCGCGCGTCCCCTGGGTCGCCGACGGCTTCTCGAGCGAGAACGCGATCCGCGGCCTGCACAGCGTGACGCTCGTCGTGCGCGACGCCGCGCCGACGATCGATCTGATGACGCGGCTCCTCGGCTGCACCGTCGTCGATCGGATGGACGTCCGCTTCCGCCTCGCGATGAACGGCGTGGGCCCGGGCAGGACGATCGACGTCGCCGAGCACCACGAAGCCGACCTGGCGACGAACGGGATCGGCACGGTGCACCACGTGGCGATGGCGATCGGCAGCGCCGAGGAGCAGCTCGCGCTGCGCGGCGAGCTCATTCGCTACGGCTGCAAGGTGACCGAGGTCCGCGATCGATGCTACTTTCAGTCGATCTATTTCCGCGAGCCGGGCGGCGTGCTGTTCGAGGTGGCGACGACCGCGCCGGGCTTCACCGCGGACGAAGACGTGGCGGCGCTCGGCCGATCGCTGAAGCTGCCGCCGTGGGAGGAGCCGAGCCGGGCGAGCATCGAGGAGATGCTGCCGTCGGTGACGTACTGATGCGGGCCTGCTGCTGCTCGCCGGCGCGCTCGGCGATCCGCCGGACGCGGCGCTGCTCGTCTTCCGAAGCGATTCGGCCGCCGCGGCGGAGGAGTTCGCGCGCGCGGATCCGTACGTGCGCGAAGGCCTGGTCGTCTCCTGGCGCGCGCGGCCGTGGACCGTCGTCGTCGGGGCGGAGCTGACGCCGCCGAAGGCGCTCTGATGATCGAGCGCGTCTGGTCGGCGCGGACGACGCGCGAGGGCGCGCGGCAGTACGCGGATCATTTCCGGCACGTGGTGCTGCCGGAGCTCGGCGCGATCGCGGGCTACCGCGGCGCGCGGTTGATGGAGCGCGAGCAGGACGGCGGGATCGAGATCGTCGTCGTCACGCGCTGGCAGACGCTCGACGCGATCCGCGCCTTCGCGGGCAACGAGATCGATCGCGCCGTCGTGCACGACGAAGCGGCGGCGCTCTTCAGCGATTACGACCGCAGGGTGCGCCACTACGGCGTCGTCGTCGCCGACGGCGAGTGAGCCCGGGCGGTCGATCTCGTCATCGCGCCTACCGAGCACGTAATCGCCGCGCGCCAATCGCGCCCGCCTGAAAAAGGGGTCGTACCCCTTTTTTCGAGCAATTCCGGAAAAAGGGGTACGACCCCTTTTTCGCGGCGCCGCGGCACGAGGGTTGCGGATCCGCGGGCATGACTCCGCGCCTGGCCTGCGCCGTCGCCATCCTCGCTGCGTGTGCCGCCACAGCCGCCGCGCAGGACGACCACTTTCCGCGCGGCCGGATCCTCGGCTCGGTGGAGATTCCCGCGCTGCATGCGGCGGCCAATCGCGGCGGGCCGGAGCCGGCGAGCACGAAGCCGGTGACGCTGTATACCGTGCCGGTGACGGGCGCACGCGCGATGACCGTGGTTCGCGCGCGGTCGCAGGTCCTCTCGGTCGAGCACGGCAACGAGCAGGTGTCGGCGGGCGTCGTCGAGATCCGGATGCAGGGCGACCGTCGCTGGTATCGCGTCCAGTTTCAGGTGGGCACCTGGCTCGGGACCGGCTGGCTCTCGCCGCGCGACGCCGGCACGTATCATCCGCTCGAGAGCATGCTGAAGAGCGGCCTGCCGTTTCTCACCGACGGCTGGGACGGATCGCTCTACAGCATGCCGCGCGCGGGCGCGAAGCGGCGCGTCGTCGGCCGCGCGCGCGAGCATCAGGACATCCGCGTGCTCGCCACGAGCGGCGACGGCGAGCATTTGTGGCTGCGCGTGCAGATCATCGATCGCAGCCCGTGCGCGGCCGGGCCAACCTCGCCCGCCGTTGTGGCCACCGGCTGGATGCCCGCGTATTCGCGCGACGGCCGCATCGCGGCGTGGCACCACTCGCGCGGCTGCTGACGCCGCGGCCGCGTCCTCCGCAGACTCCGCTTGCGCGCGGCGCCCAAGTACGTCCATCATCTCGGCGCTCAGGTCCCTTTTCGAAGATGGAGGCGTCATGACAGGGCTCTCCGCGCTGTGGCTACCGATCCTCGTGTCCGCGGTGTTCGTCTTCGTCGCCAGCTCCGTGATCCACATGGCGTCGCCCTGGCACAAGAGCGATTACCCGAAGCTGTCCAACGAGCAGCAGGTGATGGACGCGCTGCGCCCGTTGTCGATTCCGCTGGGCGACTACATGATGCCGCGCCCCTCCGGCCGCGACGAGATGCGCTCGCCGGGTCGGCGCCTTCGCCGCGTACATCACGGGCCGCGCGCTTCCGCCGGGCGCGGCGTACGTGCAGGTGTTTCGTTTCGCGGGCGCCACCGCCTTCATCGCGTACTCGGCGGCGCTGTGGCAGATGTCCATCTGGTACCGCCGCGCCTGGACGACGACGATCAAGGCGACGGTGGACGGTCTGATCTTCGCCTGCCTGACGGCGGGCGCATTCGGGTGGCTGTGGCCGCGGTGATGAGCGCGTGATGGACGCCGGCACGAATCGACTGACGCTCCGTCCGCTCGCTGCCGGCGATGCGCCGTTCATCCTCGCGCTGCTGAACGAGCCGTCGTTCCTGCAGTTCATCGGCGACAAGGGCGTCCGCACGATCGACGACGCGCGCGACTACATCTGCACCGGCGCGCGCGACGGCTACTCGCGCCGTGCGCTCTACCTCGCGGCGCGCAAGGAGGACGGCGCGCCGGTCGGCATGTGCAGCCTCGTCAAGCGCGCGGGGCTCGACGAGGTCGATCTCGGGTTCGCGATGCTGGCGAAATACCGCGGCTGCGGGTACGCGACCGAGGCGGCCGCGTGGACGATGGCGCGCGCGCGCGAGGCCCACGGCGTCGCGCGGCTCGCGGCGATCACGACGCCGGACAACGCGGCGTCGGCGCGCGTG
>QHWK01000685.1 GCA_003223775.1 Acidobacteriota bacterium | reverse complement strand
CAGCTCGGTCGCCGCGGCGTTTCCGTCGCTCCTCGCCGACTTCGCGATGCTGATCATGGGGCTGGCGTCCTACGGCGCGGTATTCGCGCTGGTCGGGACGCGATTGAAGCGGCCGCTCGTGGTCGGTCTGGTCTACGCATTCGGGTGGGAACCCGCCGTCTTGCTCTTCCCCGGATACCTCAAGCGGTTGACGGTGATGTACTACCTGCAGGCGCTCGTCACGCACGAGATGCCGCAGGACTCGGCCGTCAGCATGGTGCTTCAGCTCTTCCGCGAAGTGCCGGCGATTCCGACGAGTCTGGTGTCGCTCGCGGTCATCATTGCGGTTACTCTATGGGGAGCCGGGCGCGCCGTCGAACAGCGGGAGTATGTGCTTGAACAATAGCGAACTCGCGAGCGTATAAGAGTTTGAGGCTGCGTCCATGACCACGAGAACGCGCTATTTCGTCATCGTTTCGCTCCTGGTGCTCGGCGTCGGCGTGAGCTCGGGGCTCGTGGCCTATTACGTGGGCGGCTTCCCGGCGCGGGCGGCCGGCCAGCGCGGCGGACCCGAAGAGCTCAATTTCGTGCCGCGCGATGTCGCCGCGGTCGCCTACGCGAACATCCAGGAGATCATGGCGTCGGAGCTCCGGCAGAAGCTCCACCACGCTCTTCCCAGCGAGCCCACCGGCCAGCGCGAATTCCAGAACGAAACCGGCATCAACCTCGAAACCGACGTGGATCGGATCGTCGGATGCGTGCGGCCCGAATCGGCGAGCTCGGGAGTGCCCGGCGGCGCCGGCATGGTGCTCGCCCGCGGCCGCTTCGACGAGGTGAAGATCGAGTCGCTCATGCGCGAGCACGGCGCGCGCGTCGACGATTACGGCGGCAAGCGCCTCATCGTCGCGGACGGGAATGCAACCGACGTCTACGTCGCCGACGAGCGCCGCCACATCGGCCACAATGTCGGCCTCTCGTTCATCGAGCCGGGGCTCGCGGCGTTCGGCAGCACGCCGCTGGTGAAGTCGGCGATCGATCTGCACCGCGCCGGCAACAATCCGCAGTCGGGTCTCGAGAGCGTCACCGGCAACGAGGAACTGATGAACCTCGTGCGGTCGATGGACACGAGCTCGCAGAACGCGTGGGCCGTCGGCCGGTTCGACGCGCTGCGCGCCAACGCGCACCTGCCCGAGAACGTCCTGAGCCAGATTCCCGCCATCAGCTGGTTCGCGGTGAGCGGCCACGTGAACGGCGGGCTGCGCGGCACGATTCGCGCCGAAGCGCGCGACGACGAAGCGGCGAACAACCTGCGCGACGTCGTGCGCGGCTTCCTCGCGCTCGCGAAATTGAGCGGCGGATCGCGGCCCGAGCTGCAGGCGATGATGCAGTCGCTCGAGCTCGCCGGCGCCGGCAAGACGGTGTCGCTCTCGTTCAACGTCCCCGCCGAAGTCTTCGATCTCGTCGGCGCGGCCGCGAACGGCAGAATCAAGCAGTAGCAATCCGTCACGGTTTGTCTCCGCGCCCGGTCCCGCGGTTCGCTTGACGCGATCCCGGCCCACCCCTACACTCCGGTCTGCCTGACAGATCTCGTGTTCTTCTACGGCACGCTGATGACCGCCTTCGAGCGGCCCGGACGATCGCGCGTCGACGCGAAGCTGACGCCGCAGGGCCGCGCGTCGATCGCGGCGACGCTCTTCGATCTCGGCATCTATCCCGCGGCGATTCCCGCGGCCGACAGCCGCGTGTGGGGCGAGGTGCATCGGATGACCGACGCCGACGGTGTCCTGGCCGCGCTCGACGAGGTCGAGGGCTACCGTCCGACGCAGCCGGACGCGAGCCTCTACACGCGCGTCGAGACGCCGGTCACGTTCGAGGACGGCCACGTCGCCACGGCATGGGCCTACTTCTACAACGCTCCGCTCGGCGGCGCGCAGCGCATCGAGTCGGGCGATTATCTCGAGCACCTGAAGGTGAAGTGACGATGACGCGAACGCTGATCCGCGCCACGCTCGTGGCGTCTCTCACTGTGGCTGCCGTCTCGACCGCGGCTGCACAAACGCCGGCCGCGGCCGATCTCGATCCGCGGATCGCAAAGCTCGTGGCCTCCGTATCGGAAGAGCGGCTCGGCGCGATTCTCAAGAAGCTCGAGAGCTTCGAGACGCGCAACACGCTTTCGTCCACGTCGTCCACGACGCGCGGCATCGGCGCCGCGCGGCAGTGGATCTTCGATCAGATGAAGAGCTACAGCCCGCGGCTGCACGTGAGCTTCGACACGTACCAGGTCGCGCCGCAGGGACGCATCACGCACCCGGTGGAACTCCGGAACGTGATGGCGATCCTGCCGGGCCGGAGCGCGCGGCGCATTTACGTCAGCGGACATTACGACACCGTCGCGCGCCCCGGCGGACAGGGTGCGGCGAACGCGAGCGGCAGCGCGCCTGCGGCCCCTGATCCGGACGCGCCGGCGGCGCGCGCGGCCGATCCGGAGGCGCCGATCGACAACCTCGCGCCCGGCGTGAACGACGACGGGAGCGGCACGGCGCTGACGATGGAGCTCGCGCGCATCTTCGGCGAGAGCGGCCTCGAGTTCGACGCGACGCTCGTCTTCATGTGCCACGCCGGCGAGGAGCAGGGGCTCGTCGGCGCGCGGCTGCACGCCCAGAAGGCGGCGGCGGAGAAGATCCCGATCGAAGCGGTGCTCAACAACGACATCGTCGGCGGCGAGCGCGGCGGGAGCGGCATCATCGACGGCGCGACGATTCGCGTCTACTCGGAGGGGCCCGAGGACTCGACGTCGCGGTCGCTCGCGCGGTTCGTGCAGCGGTGGGGCGCGCGCTACGTGCCGTCGCACCGCGTGCGGCCGATGGCGCGGCCCGATCGGTTCGGCCGCGGCGGCGATCACTCCGCGTACAACCAGCTCGGGTTCACCGCCGTCGGCTT
>QHWK01000684.1 GCA_003223775.1 Acidobacteriota bacterium | reverse complement strand
CGTGACGCTGGCAACTAGTGTCCCTGGATGGGTCGCGGTCAGAGATTTGTGATCGGCGCGGCTGTACCCGTTGTCGCATCGCGTGACCGCGCGAATGCGCAGCCTTACACCGCAATGTCGCGACACGCGAGGTCGTCAGCACCTCTCGCCTCTAGAGATCGCCACGTCACCATCGCATATTCCGAAAACACAACCGTGTGCCCAGGGAAACACTGAAAAGAGATGGCCGCCAGGCGTGATACCAGGGGGCCAAATGCCACAAGAACCCAACCGTCGGGCCGCAACTCACACGCCGCCAGGGCTTCTGTCCCGCGAGGAAGCGGTCCACGCGCTTGCTCGACAAACTTCGGAAGCCTGTCGCCATCCCGCAGCGACGCGGCGTGGGTGCGGAAGGTCTCGAAATGGTCTCGGACGATCCCGTATAGGACGGTGGTGGGATCGCCCGGTTCATAGGTGGTCGACGGCTGCGCCACGCGCCGTGGAGAGGCGCTCCTCGTGCCACTGTTTGGCACCCGTGAATCCGGCGCGAATCGCTCACTGCGTCGGCGAGGGTGCGGCGACTGACAACCGCCGTTGCGGTCGTCCTCGGATCGGTTCGAGTGGAAGCGGTGTCTCCCGTCCGTCTTCCGGCGTCAATGCGGGATTCGCCGAACCGAGACGCCTCGCAACCGCGGTTACCAGAAACGCCACGACGGCTCGGACCCGCGTGTGATTCCGCGTCCACAAACCCCCACCCTCGTGCAGCGACACCACCACAGGAAAGCGCGGGGACACCTGCAGGCTGGCCGTCGGTAAGAGCAGATGCCACGCACGGCGCGGAGGCGGCGTCAAGGGCGGCGGAGCCGCCGAAGGGAACCCTTGACGCCGCTGAGCGCCGTGCGATCATGAACGGACGACGGCCATCGTGCGACCTGCAGATTCGCTCGGGGAGACTTCGTGCTGCAGGCGTTGCCGCGATGCGTGCTCGGTCTTTCCTTCGAGCGCCGATCGGTGCGATACGTCGCGGTCGAGCGCGCGTACCAGCATCAGCTTGTCATCCGTGTAGATTCGCGCGTCGTACCGGCCGCGTGAGACCGCGACGTACGCCAAGCGTTGATTGACGAGCTTCTCGCTCGTGCGCTGCGTGTCGACGTGCACGAGGACGCGGCCGGCTGTTTGCCCCTGGCTGCTATGGCTCGTCACGGCGTATCCATGATCGAGATGCCGGCCCTCGCCCGGTTCGAACGAGGACGTTCGACCGGAATCCCATCGAACCTCCATCCGTCCGTTCGTGTCGATGCGCTCGATGGTGCCACGCTCCCGATTGGGCACCCCACGTTCTCGATCTGGCGCGGTCATTTGTACGCGGTCACCTGCGGCAAAGGCGCGCTCGGATTCGCGGTAGAGGGTCACACCCTGCAGGCGCCGTGGGTCATAACTCACGGTGCGCTCGTCATCGGTCCTGACCGTGAGTTGATTCGTCTTCGCATCGACGCGCTCGACGCGCGCGTAGTCGCCAGCACCAATGCCGATCGGTTTGCTGCCGCGGCTGTACCGCACGACGTCGCCCTCCTCGTAGCGTTCCGCCCATTGCCGATCGGCGCCGGTGATCTCCTGGCGCGGAACCAGGACCGGCGTGCGATGCTCGTCGCGAGCGACATGGCCTTCACGCTGCATGGCGCGATGAATCACATCGTTCAGATCGTGGCGCGACTGGTTGTCCGGCGACACGACGAGCGTCGCGTTCGGATCCTTGGCGTACTCGTTGGCGATCGCACTGAGGCGTTCTTCGCGTGGGCCGATTTCATGCACCCGACCTTGCCGATCGAGACGTTCCACCGCACTGGAGACCTCCCCATGCGATAGCTGTTCGACAACGAGCTTCAACTCGGGATCGCGCTGCCGCACGATTTCGTCCAGATGCGCGGTGCGGACACCCGCCTCCTGAAGCTGGTGATAGGGCCGACCCGCATCGACGGCTTCGTGCTGCCGAACGTCGCCGACGAGCAGCACCCGGTCCTCGGGTCCCAGGCGCTCCAAGAACTTGTGCATCTGCTTCGTGCTCGCGAGACTCGATTCATCCAACACGTACAGATGCTTTTGATCGACGGCTGATGCTTCCGAGTCGCCGCGCGCCAGATGCCGCTGCAGCGTGCTCGATTCGATGCCGGCCTCGGCGAGCTTGTGCGCCGCACGTGAGGTCGGCGCGAATCCTTCGACTTGGTAGCCCTCGCGTTCGGCGGCATCGCGAACCGCTGCCAGCGCCGTCGTCTTGCCCGTGCCGGCGGCGCCTTCGAGCGCCGTCACCTGGTCGCGGCTGGCGAGAATCTCATCGACCGCGGTACGCTGGCTTTGATTGAGATGGTTGTAGTCGCGGGCGATGGCCTCGCGTGTGTCTTCGGTGGCAAGCTCCGGGTGCTGGCCCTGACCGGCCCGCATGGAGTCAATCGTCTCTCGTTCCATCTGCATCATGGCTGGTGTCGTGAACGACCGTCCCGGCGTGCCTGATTCGTGCTGAACGTCGAAGAATTCGCCTCGCTCGATCCGGCGATTGACCTCCCCCTTGATGTCATCCACGCGCCCATGGCCGAGCGAACGCTGGAGCGCGTCGCGCAGAATGGCGCGCTCCTCCACACCGGCTTCCCGTTCGAGGTTGCGATCGCGCGCGAATGTGACAGCCTGCCGCGCGACGTCTGCCGGCTCACGTTCGTGCTCCACGTGATGCGCGCGCCCGTGTTCAACGGCTTCCACGACCTTGGACGGCTGGTTCCCAAACTGCTCGGCGAGTTCCCGGTGGCGCTGCTGCATCTCCTCGTGCG
>QHWK01000638.1 GCA_003223775.1 Acidobacteriota bacterium | reverse complement strand
GCAGTACGCCGCCTTCGACGAGCGTCTTGCGGAACCTCTCGGGGATCACGTCGCGGAGCTCGATCGCCGTGGTGACGGCCGCGCCAACCGTGTGGAGGCCCTTCACCTCGACGTCGAGCGCCGACGCCGGCGCGGCCGCGACGAGCACCGCCGACAGCGCGAGGACCATGGCTGGCGCGCGCGCGAATCGCTGCGGAGGCATGCGCCGATCAAAAGCTGCGGCTGAAGCGGAGGAGCACCTGCAGCGAGCTGGGCACGGCACCGGTGCGGTAACCGAAATCGAGGCGGAAATCGTCGATGCCGACGCCCCATCCGACGCCCTTCAGCCACGGCGCGTCGAACGATCGTGGGGCCGCGCGCCCGGCGTCGAAGAAGCCGATCGCCTTGAGCCCGCGGCGCCAGCCGACTTCGTACTCGAGATTCAGCAGCGCAAGGCTGTCGCCGGCCTGCGCCTTGAAGTCGTAGCCGTGGACCGAGCCGATGCCGCCGATGCTGAAGATCCGCTGCGGCGGCAGCAGGCCATCGGACCAGCCGCCGATCGCGCGCGCAGCGAAGACCTGGTGCGGCGACACGGCGACGCGCGTTCGGCCGACGACGACGTGGCGGCGGAAATCGAAGTCGCCGCCGAAGGAGCCGCCGGCAATCTCCGACGTCCAGTCGACGCGCCACATCGCCGCCGGCTCGTCGCCTTTCTCCAGTTCGTCGAGCCGCACGCCGAACGGCTCCTCGAGCTGATGCCGGCGGTACGACGACTCGAGCGACTCGCGATCGAAGCCGCGGCCGTCGATCGACGCGCCGACGAGGATGGCGTTCAGCCGGCCGTCGATCGCCGCGGCGTTCGGGCGAAACGCCTCGTCGCCGCGCCACACGCTGAAGTCGGATGCGACGGCGAGCGGTTCCTCCCGCTCGCCGCGCCACGCGACGAGCGCCTCGACGCGCGGGTGCACGCGGACGGCGCCGTTGATCTGCACGCCGCGCCGCCGGTAGTAGTCGCGAAACGTCCGGCGGACCGCGATCGCGTCGAGGCTCGCCTCGAACGACGACACCTGCCAGCGATCGTCGGTGGCCGTCAGATCGTGGAGCTCGCCGCCGACGAACAGCTTCGTGCGGCCGAAGAGCGGCCGCTCGAAGCCGAGCGCGTAGCCGCCCCGCTCGGAGGCCGTCTTGTACGAGAGATGTCCGGCGAGGAACGTGTGATTGAACGACTCGTGATCGAAGACCGCGATGCCCATCCCGAGCGACGGCACGAAGCCGTCCACGGAGGTGAACCAGTCCTCGCGCTCGCCGAGGTCGGGGATGATTCTGACGCGTGCGCCCGGCTCACGCAGGCCGACGAGCAGGATGCGTCGCCCGCCGCGATCGACGAGATCGAAGCTCCCGCGGCGCGCGCCGAGATCATCGGTGCTCGTCACGGTCTGCGCGACGCGCCCGGGCCGCACGGCGCCGCGGGTCTGCCGCAGGACGACGTCGAGCGCCTGCCGCGCGCGCCGGCGGTTGAAGATGTCGCCCGCGCGCATCGCGAAGTCCTCGGCGAACGTGCGCGCGAGCTTCTCGTCGACGCCCGAGAACTCCACGCCGTCGATCGCGCCTTCGTCGATCGACACGGCAAGCGTCCCGGCCGCAGGGTCGAAGGACGCCGTCACGCGCGCGAATGTGTAGCCCTCGTCGCGGTAGAGCTCTTCCAGATGACGGGCGATGTCTTCGGGCGGCTCCGGGAGCGTGGCGCGCTCGCGCGCATGCAGCTCTGTGCGCACGCGCTGTTCACCGAGCTCGCGCGCGCCGCTGATCGTGATGGCGCGGACGACGGGCGCCGGTTGGCTCTGCTCCACGGCCGCCTGCGCGGGAGGCTGGGCGCGCACCGCTGCCGGCGCTAGCACGAGAACGGAGACGCCCGCCGCCGCAGCCGCGCGCCTGATCATTCAGGCGACTGTGACGAAGGGCACCTCGAGAAAGTTCCCGCGCTCCAGGCGGAAGCACGCCACCTGCGGCGGCTCCGCTGCGAGGCCGACGATCAGATACAGGTAATCGTCGTAGCTCGCCTCCGCGCGGTCGGTCTCGGAGGGCGCGGCCGGCGAGCGCGGATGGGAGTGATAGAAGCCGACGACCTCGAGGCCGCGCGCCCGGGCGTCGCGGCGGCCGTCGAAATGGTCCTTCGGGTCGACGACGTAACGCCGCCTCGCATCGTCAGCCGCGTTCCACGCCGGCCGGGCGGCGACGATGTCGTCGGTCGTGCCGATCAGCAGGCCGCAGCATTCGTCGGGCGCCGCCGCCCGCGCGTGCGCGACGACGGCGTCAATCGCGGCGCGCGCCACACGAATTCCCGTCGACGAATTCTTAATTCTGAATTCCTAATTCTTAATTCTCGACGTCGGGGTTCTTGACCGCCATCGCGATCCCCATCCCGCCGCCGATGCAGAGCGACGCGATTCCGTACTTCTTCTTCTGCGCGCGCAGCGCGTAGACCAGCGTCGTCAACACGCGCGCGCCGCTGGCGCCAATCGGATGGCCGAGCGCGATCGCGCCGCCGTGGACGTTGATCTTCGCGGGATCGATGCCGAGCTCGCGTGCGACGGCCACCGACTGCACGGCGAAGGCTTCGTTCAGCTCGAAGAGATCGATGTCGGAGAGCTTCAGTCCCGCGCGCTCGAGGGCCTTGCGCACCGCGGGCACCGGCCCCATGCCCATGACCATCGGCTCGACGCCCGTCGACGCGTACGACAGAATCCGCGCGAGCGGCTTGCGGCCCAACTCCCGCGCCTTGCGTCCGGTGCAGACGACGAGGGCGGCGGCGCCGTCGTTGATGCCCGACGCGTTGCCCGCCGTGACGGTGCCGTCCTTCTTGAACGCAGCCTTGAGTCCGGCCAGCTTGTCCGCCGTCGTGCCGGCGCGCGGATATTCATCCATGTCGAACGTTCGGCGCGCGACACCTTGTGCCGCGCCGCGATCTCCTCGGCGGTGATGCCCATGTGGCAGCCGCCCATCGCGCACGTCAGCCCCTCGACGAGCATCGAGTCGATCGCCTCGGCGTTGCCCATGCGGTAGCCCCAGCGCGCGCCCTTCAGCAGGTACGGCGCGTTGGACATCGATTCGGTGCCGCCCGCCACCGTCGTGTCGACGTAGCCGACGCGGATCGCTTCGACGGCGTGCACGACGGCCTGCAGCCCGGATCCGCACACGCGGTTCACCGTTTCGCCCGGCACCTCGACCGGCACGCCGGCTTTGATCGCGGCCTGCCGCGCCACGTTCATGCCGGCGCCCGCCTGCAGCACGCAGCCCATCACCACGTCGCCCAGGTCGGCTGGCCGTACGCCCGCGCGCGCGATCGCCTCGCGAATGACGACCGCGCCGAGATCGACCGCGCTGACATCCTTGAACGCGCCGCCGAACGCGCCGATCGGCGTGCGGCACGCGCTGAGAATGACCGCCTCGAAGTCTTTGTCCACCCAATAATTATAGTGCTACGATTTTTGCCGCCCGGTCTGGAGGACGCATGCACGCTTCCGCGTTTCGTCTCGTTCGCGCTCTCGCGTCGTTCTCGTGCTTCGTCGCGCTCGTCGCGTACGACGACGCGTTCGCGCAGGCGAAGCGCGCGATGACGGTGGACGACGTCATCGATCTCGTGCAGGTGTCGTCGCCGCGGATCGCGCCAGACGGACGCCGCGTCCTCTACACGCTCTCCGAGCTCGGGAAGTGGAAGGACAATAAGCGCGTCACGTCCATCTGGATCGCCGACGCGGACGGCGGCAACGCGCACCGCTTCCTCGCGAACGAAAAGGATCGAGCCGCGGCGTGGTCGCCCGACGGCCGGTCGGTGGCGTTCCTCTCCACGCGCGACGCCTCGCCGGGTAAGAGCGACGGCGACACCGCCGACAGCGGCGCGCAGATCTACGTCATCCCCGTCGACGGCGGCGAAGC
>QHWK01000637.1 GCA_003223775.1 Acidobacteriota bacterium | reverse complement strand
CGCAGCCGCGCGAGCGTCGCGAGCCCGTCCATGCCGGGCAGCCACACGTCGAGGATGATGAGATCGACCGACGCGCGCGTCAGACGCTCGAGGCATTCCTCGCCGGTCGACACGGCGTCGACCGTGTAGCCTTCGTCGCGCAGCACGCCGCTCAGCGCACTGCGGACGCCGGGCTCGTCGTCGACTACGAGAATCGTCGGATTCACGGTCACTCTGTCATGGCTGATGGCTGGATGGCTGGCCATTCGCCGTCAGCCATGACGCCGTCTCAACACGGTAGCTCAATGGTAAACCGCGTGCCGCGCGGCGTGTTGTCGCCCACGTCGATGCTGCCGCCGTGCTCCGCGATGATCCGCCGCACGATCGCGAGGCCCAGGCCGCTGCCGCGCCCCTTGGTCGAATAGTACGGCAGGAACAGCTTCTCGCGCTCCGCGGGCGGAATGCCCGGGCCGTTGTCGGCCACGATCACCCGCACGACGCTGTTCGCCGGATCGCGCTGCGTCTCGACGACGATGTCCCCGCGCCGCTCCATCGCTTCGATCGCATTATCGACGAGATTGATGACGACGCGGCGAATTTGCTCCGGGTCGAGGCGTACGAGCGGCACGTCCGCGGCGAAGCGCATGTCGATCCGGATGTCGGCGAAAATGCCGTTGTAGAGGGCGATCGTGTCCGTGACCAGCTGCGCGAGGTCGGTCGGCACCGTGCGCGGCGACGGCATCCGCGCGAACTGCGAGAACTCGTCGACGAGCCCCTTCAGCGATTCGACCTCGCCGACGATCGTCTGCGTGCACTCCGCGACGAGCGCTTTGGCGTGCGGCGGCGCGCCGGTGAAATGGCGCCGGAGGCGCTCGGCCGAGAGCTGTATCGGCGTCAGCGGATTCTTGATCTCGTGCGCGAGGCGCCGCGCGACCTCCCGCCACGCCGCAACCTTCTGCGCGCGGATGAGCGGCGTCACGTCGTCGAGCACCAGCACGATGCCTTCGGGCGCGCCGCCCTCGCCGGCGAGCGCGGTCGCGACCGCCGCGAGGTGCACCTCCTGCCCGTCGCGCGCCATCGCGATCTCGTGCGCGGTCGGCTCGGACCGGCCGTGGCCGACGCCCGCGAGCAGGCCGGCGAGCGGCTGCAGATCGGCGCGGTCGAACACCTCCGCGGCCGGCCGGCCGACGATCGATCGATTCAGCTCCAGCAGCCGCGACGCGGCGCTGTTGATCGTCGTGATCATGCCGCCGGCGTCGAGCGACACGACGCCGGTCGTGATGCGCTCGAGGATCGTCTCGATGTAGCGGCGCCGCCCTTCCACCTCGACGTGCTTGCGCTCGAGCTGAATCGTGCCGCGATCGAGCTTGCGCCGGCTCGCCGCGAGCTCGCTCGCCATCGAGTTGAACGCCTCGACGAGGGACCCGAACTCGTCGTTGCTCTGCGGCTCGACGCGCTGATCGAGGCGTCCGGCGCCGATCTCCTTCGCCGCCGCCGCGAGGAGCAGCACCGGCCGCGTGATCCGTTTGGCGAGGTACGATCCCATCCAGGTCGCGCCAAACAGGATCAGCAGCGTCACCATCAGGAAGAACGACAGGTAGACGCCGGTCAGCGGGCGCTTCAGCACGCGCAGCTGGTTGTAGTCCTCGAATGCCTTCGTCATTCGCCGCGAGCGCGCCGCCATATCGCCGGTCAGATACGCCGTCGCGACGACGACGCCCGACGGCTTGCCGTCCTTGCCGTGGATGACGGCCGCGGCGTGGAGCAGGTCGCCCGACGGGCCGAGGCTCTCGATCGACCGCGTTTCGGAGGCCCCGGCAAGCGCCTGCGCGGCGAGCCTGTCGACGGCGGCGTGGCTGTGGCCCGGCGGCAGCGTCGGCGCGGCGACGTCGACCACCGGCTCGAGGCTCGGCAGCGATCCCGCGGACGGCACGACGCGGTAGACCTCCGCCATCTGCACGCGCTGCTGCGTGACGTCGGGCGCGAGCAGATCGCGAATCGGCCGCACGTCGGCGTTCGCGAGATCGATCGCCGCCAGCGTCCGCGCGAAGCGGTTGGCGTGATCGCTCGCCACGAGCTGCTGCTCGCGGTAGTAGTCCGCCGCGATCTGATTCGCCGACGAGAGCACGTCGGCCATCGGCGCGTTGAACCAGCGATCGATGTTGCCGCGGATCAGCTCGCTGCCGACGATGAGGACGAGCACCGTCGGCACGAGCGTCATGCCGAGCAGCAGCGCGACGAGCTTCGAGCGAAAGCGCGCGAACGGCAGCGCGCGCCGCCGCTCCACGACCAGCTTGACGATGTTGCGCGCGAGCACGAAAAACAGCGCCGCCAGCATCGTCAGGTCGGCGGCCGAGAGACCGTAGAGGACGAACTCGCTGAGGAAGTCGGGCGAGACGCGCGCCGTGCCGCTCGCGAGCGCCAACAGCGCGACGAGGACGACGATCAGGACCGCGATGCCGACGAGGATCAGCCGCGGGTTGTCGCGGAACGGACGCCGCGGCGGCTCGGGCCTCGCCACCGGCCCGGCGCCGCGCCTCGGCGTAATCGACGTCACCGTCGCTGGCATCGAACTCCGCTACTGAATGAAGGTGAACTTCGCCTGCCCGAACACCGCGCCGCCCCACGGCCAGAAGAACCAGGCGTTGCGGGGGCGCGTGTGCGCGCGGACCCGGACCGAGTACTCGCCGTTGGTCTCGAGCGACGTCGTCGCGAGCACCGGCACGCGCTCGAAATGCGTCAGCCAGCGACCCACCGCGGCCTGATCTTCGGTCGGCCGCGCGTCTTCCACACGGCCGTGCACGGTGCGCGACATCTGATAGCGCCGCGTGAGGTTGTCGAAGCGCACCGTCGCGCTGATCGTCAGCGACGCCACCATGCGATCGAAGAGGCCACCGCCGCGCCGCACCTCGACGTCGTACGAGAAGGTCGTCGACAGGCCGCTCTGGATCGCGTCGAGGGGACGCTCCAGGAGCGCCCGGAGAAGGAGATCGCCACGGCGGACGTCGGCGCGTTCGTGATGGAAGAATTGAAGCGGCTCGACAAAGTCGCCTACGTGCGGTTCGCCTCGGTGTATCGTCATTTCCGCGACATCAACGAGTTTGCGAACGAGCTGAAGGATCTGTTGAACCCGAAGGAACAATGAAGCGAGGCGCGTTCGTGCTGGTCGTGGTGCTGGCAGCCGCCGTCGTGTCCGCCGCGGAGCCCGCGCCCGACATCACGGTGACGCCGATAGCGCGCGACGGGCAGGTGGTCGTCTCG
>QHWK01000636.1 GCA_003223775.1 Acidobacteriota bacterium | reverse complement strand
GATTGTGCTGATGACGACATCCGCGGCCTCGAACCGCCGTGGCCGACGAGCACATACGGCGGTCTCAGCGCGAGCGCCGTCAGGAGTGCATTCAGATCGTCGAGCACCGCCGAAATGGACCGAGCGCACAGCGTGCCGCCGGGCGATGCGTACCGATGGTCATACCGCACGTCCGCGCGCGCTCCGCGACGGGCGACACGACGCCGTCCCACTCTTCGAGCGCTGGACCTTATACAGCGTTTTCATTCGTGCTTGGCACCGACGGTACATCGGTTGCGCGCTCGGCGCCCGGAGGTAGCCTATGCCTATCCGGGTTCGCATCATGGCAGTCGTTTTCTCTTTAGTGGCCGCCGCGTCGGTGCTTCACGCTGATTGGACGGCAGTCGGGTCGACCGGAACGATTGACGAGGGCGACCTCGGCAAAATCGTGCTCAACAACGACGGCTCCGCATCGATTCGATCCACGATCAGTTCGACGTCGGCGAAGGTGCGCTTCAACGTCACGAGCAATCCAGGCATCGACTTCTTCATCCCGAAGCCCGGCGAGGAGATCGGCAATCTGGTGTTCACGATGCGCGTTCGCGACAACGGAGCCGGCGCGCGCGTTATCGCGACGTTGAAACGCATCACGCTCGGCGGCGGGTCGGACATCGCCATGCCGCAGACGACGGTGACGGCTGCGACGATCGACAGCGATCTCTCAGCCGTCGCACCGAGCAACGACTGGATGACCGTGTGGGCGCAGCACTACAACCGCAGCGCGTTCGCGGGCAACATCACGACCGGCGACAGCATGGACTTCCTGCGGTTTGGCTGGGTCGTCGAAGTGCAGTTGATCAAGCATGACGCGACGGGGGATCCCGGCATCATGGGCGTTCAGGTATTCCGCGATCAGCCGTAGACGCGGAACCGCGAGCGAAGGTTGGCGCGCCCGGAGGGAGTCGAACCCCCGGCCTACAGGTTCGAAGCCTGTCGCTCTATCCAGCTGAGCTACGGGCGCGCGCGGACTCATTCTACCGCTTCGCCGCGGCCATCAGCGCCTCGATGTCGTGCGGCGCGCGCGGCGCGCCGGCGGACAACACCTTCGGCTCGCCCGCGGTGATCAACACGTCGTCCTCGATCCGGACGCCGATGCCGTCGTAGCGATCGAGCGCCGCGCGGATCGTCTGCTGCTCGCCGGCAGGCAGCTTCCCGAATGTCGTGCTCGCGAGGATGTCGTCCTTTCTCACGTACACGCCGGGCTCGTTCGTGAACACCATGCCGCGCTCGAACGTGCGCTGCCGATCGTAGACGTCGTGCGTCTGCAGGCCGAGCGGATGCCCCGGGCCGTGGAACAGATACAGCTCCGTCTGCTCGCGCGCGTTCTTCGTCACGAGCCCGAGCTTCAGGAGCTCGCGCCCGACGACCTCCTGCGCGCGCTCGTGGATCTCGATGAACTTGTGGCCGGGCCGCATCAGCGGCAGCGTCTCGTTCTGCGCGGCGAGCACGGCGTCGTAGATCGCGCGCTGATCGCGCGAGAAGACGCCGTCCACGGGATACGTGCGCGTGACGTCGGCGGAGTAGCCGTCGACCTCCGCGCCGAGATCGGTGAGCAGCAGCGTGCCGCGCACGATCGCATCCTCGTTGGTCTCGTAGTGCAGCGTGGTCGCGTTGCGGCCGCCGGCGACGATCGACGGAAACGCGGGACAGCACGCGTCCAGATTGCGGAACGTGAACTCGATCGTCGCCTGCACCTCGTACTCGCGCGCCGCGGTAAGGACGCGCGCCATCGCGGCTTTCTGCGCTTCCACGGTGACGTCGACCGCGCGCTGAATCAGCGCGAGCTCGGCGTCGCTCTTGATCTCGCGCATCGCGAGGAGCATCGGCGACGCGTCGCGAATCCGCACCTCGGGATAGCGCCGCCGCAGATCCTCGGCGAAGCGCTGCTCCCGCGTCGGCGCCGCGCGCGCGCCGCGATCCTCCAGCACGAGCCACACCTCCGCGCGGCCGGCCTTGAACGCGGCGAACAACGCCGGCGCGAACGGCGTCGCGTAGTACGAGGATGGCCCGCGGTCGCCGAATCCGCCGCCGCGGAAGAGCGCGTCGACGAAGGCGTCGAAGCGGCTCGACGACCGGACGTCCTTGACGGCGGTGGCGTCGGTCACCTCGCGCGCCGACAGGATGCGGCCCGTCCATCGCTCGCTCGACGGATCGCGATCCGTGGCGAACAGCAGCTCGGGGTGCATCGACTCGCCGGGCAGTATGGCGAGCGTCGTGTCGGGCACGTTCATGCCCGTCAGGTAGAGGAGGTTGTCTTCCTGGCGAAAGGGCCAGTCGATGTCGCCCGTGCGCCGCGCCGGGGCGAACGAGAATG
>QHWK01000635.1 GCA_003223775.1 Acidobacteriota bacterium | reverse complement strand
GACGAGGAGCGCGCCGAGGACGCGCCGCGGCCGTCCGCAAGCTCGCCAACCGCACGCGCGCGAGGAGATCTACGACATGAACACAATCGGCTGGATCGACGAGATCTGGCGCGACGTTACATACGCGGCGCGGCTCCTGCGCATCAACAAGGGGTTTGCGGCGATTGCCGTCCTGTCGCTCGCGCTCGGCTTCGGCGCGAACACGGCGATTTTCGAGCTGCTGAACGCGCTCCGTTTGCGCGCGCTCCCGGTGTCCCATCCCGAGCAGCTCGCGCGCATCCGGATCGAAAACGACAGCGGGATGTCGGGCGGGTTCGACGGGCGCCATCCGAATCTGACCAACCCGCTCTGGGAAACGCTGCGGGAACGGCAGCAGGCGTTTTCGGACCTGTTCGCCTGGGGCACGCCCAATTTCGAGTTGACCGCCGGCGGCATCAGCCGCCTCGCGGCCGGCCTCTGGGTGAGCGGCGACTTCTTCACGACGCTCGACGTGCATCCGCTAATCGGACGGCTGCTGACGGCGTCCGATGATCGCCGTGGATGCGCGGCGCCACCGGCCGTGATCAGCTACGGCTTCTGGCGGCAGGAGTACGCCGGCAGCGTATCGGTGCTCGGTCAAACGCTGACGCTCGATCGTCATCCGTACGAGATCGTGGGCGTCACGCCGGCCGACTTCTTCGGCGTGGAGGTGGGACGCACGTTCGACGTGGCCGTGCCGCTCTGCGCCGAGCCGTATACGAATCGGCTCAGCAATCTCGACCGGAAGGATAACTGGTTTCTCGCGGCGATGGGCCGACTCAAACCTGGCTGGTCGCGTACCCGCGCGACGGCGCACCTTGACGCGATCTCGCCTGCCCTGTTCCGCGCCACTCTACCGAACTATCGCCCCGAAGACGAGAAGGCGTATCTGGCGTTCCGCCTCGGCGCGTTTCCCGCGGCGACCGGCCTGTCCGACGTGCGATCCGATTTCGAAGCGCCACTGTGGCTGCTCCTCGCGACGGCGGCGCTCGTCCTGCTGATCGCCTGCGCGAATCTCGCGAACCTGATGCTGGCGCGCGCGACCGCGCGCGAGCGCGAGGTGGCCGTGCGACTCGCGCTCGGGGCGTCCCGCGGCCGGATCGTGCGGCAAATGGCGGCCGAGAGCGCGCTCATCGCCGCGTGCGGCGCCGCCGCCGGCGCCCTGCTGGCACGATGGGTCACGAGCGTGCTCGTCGCGTCGATCGCGACCGAGCGCGAGCGCATTTTCCTCGCGGTGGAGCACGACTGGCGCGTGTTCGCGTTCATCGGGCTCGCCGCGTCGGCGGCGTGCGCGATCTTCGGCGTCGTTCCAGCGCTTCGCGCCACGCGCATGAACGCTGCTGCGGTGATGAAGGCGGGCGGCCGCGGATCGACCGACACACACGAACGCTTCCGGCTGCGTCGCGTCCTGGTCGTCGTGCAGGTCGCGCTGTCGCTCGCGCTCGTCGTCGGCGCCGTGCTGTTCGTTCGAACGTTCCGGAACCTGACGACGCTCGACACCGGGTTCGTCAAGGACCACCTGCTCGTCGCCGACATGAACTTCCGCCAGGCCGGCATCACGAAGGACCGACTCGCCGCCGTCTACCGCGACGTACTCGAGCGCGCCCGACGCGTGCCTGGCGTCGAGAGCGCCGCGCAGGTGCGCAACGTGCCGATCGGCGGCAGCTTCTCGAACCGCAACATCATTGTCAACGGCGTGAGCCGGCCGGAACCCACGAACTTCAACGCCGTAAGCGATCGCTACGTCCAGACGATGGGTATCGCCCTGATTGCGGGGCGCGACTTCGATGATCGCGACGCGGCCGCGGCGCCGAAGGTGGCGATCGTATCCGAGTCGTTCGCGCGCGTGTACTTTGGCGGCGCGAACGCGCTCGGCCGCACGTTTCAGACCGATGTGGCGCCAGGCGTGCAGCGACCGACTTACACGATCGTCGGCCTCGCGCGCGACACGAAGTACAACGACCTGCGCCAGCCGTTCGCACCGGAGTTCTATTCCCCTGCGGTCCAGGATCCGCAATACCCGCTCGGGTCGCTCAAACTGGTCATCCGGTCGTCGCAGCCGCTCGAAAAGGTGACCGCGGCTGTCGCGGCGCTCGCGCGCGAAGCGAACCCGGCGATCGTCGTCGACTTCCGCACGATGGCATCGCAGCTCCACGACTCGCTCCTGCGCGAGCGGCTGCTGGCGACTCTTTCGGGATTCTTCGGCGGCCTGGCCGCGCTGATCGCCGCGATCGGGCTCTACGGGGTGATGTCCTACACGGTCGCGCGGCGGCGGAACGAGATCGGCGTGCGCATCGCACTTGGGGCGGACCGGCGGCAGGTGATGCGGATGGTGATGGGCGAGGCAGGCGGGCTGCTCGCGGCGGGATTGGCGATCGGCGTCCCGGCGGCGCTCGCCATGACGCGGTTCGCGTCGGCGCTCCTGTTCGGCGTGACGCCGCGCGATCCGGCGACGCTCGGCGCCGCCGTCGTCGGCCTCGGGCTCGTCGCCGCGCTGGCGAGCTATGTGCCGGCGCTCCGCGCGTCGCGCCTCGAGCCGATCGAGGCGCTTCGCGACGAATAGTTCGATACGGCTCGCAGCTCGCTCGATCGCGAAAGCGTCGCCACGATTGCAGATTCAGTCCGCGGCTCACTCGAGCGCGTTGTGGTGCCGAACCAGGAGCGTTGTGCGCAAT
>QHWK01000634.1 GCA_003223775.1 Acidobacteriota bacterium | reverse complement strand
AAACCGCGCTGTTCGACGACGATGCGCGTGCAGGCGTTCTGGCTGCCGCGCCTGCGACGCTCGCGAAATACAACTGGCCGCGGGCGGCGCGCGACACGCTCGCCATCATCGAAAACGCTGCGCGGAGTGCACGAGCGTGAACGTCGATTCACGGAACGCGCGGATCGGCGTCTCGATCATCATCGTCTCGTTCAACGCGCGCGCCGATCTCGTTCGATGCCTCGAGTCGCTCCACGCCGCCCCACCGGCGGCGAGCCACGAGATCATCGTCGTCGACAACGCCTCCACTGACGGGAGCGTCGAAGCGGTCCGCTGGTGGCGCGACGTGCGCGTCGTCGAGCTCGGTCTGAACGGCGGGTTCGCGCACGCGAACAACGTCGGCCTCGCGATGGCCGGCGGGGACGACATCCTGCTGCTCAACAGCGACACGATCGTGCCGGCCGGCGCAGTCGATCGGCTGCGCGCGGAGCTCGCACGCGATCCCGCCGTCGCCGTCGTCGGGCCGAGGCTCGTGGACGATGCCGGCCGCGCGGAGCTCTCGTTCGGGCGGATGATCGGCCCGTTCAACGAAGCGCGCCAGAAACGGCTCGCGCGCAGCGGGGCCGCCGAGGCGCTGACGCGTCGGCGCGGATATCCCGACTGGGTGAGCGGCGCATGCCTGATGGTGCGCCGCGCGGATGCCGAGGCGGTCGGCGGCCTCGACGAGCGCTTCTTCATGTACACCGAGGACGTCGATTTCTGCGCCGCGATCCGCGCGCGCGGGCGGCGGATTCTCTTCACGCCCGACGTCGAGGTCGTGCACCTGCGCGGCCGATCCGCCGCGAGCGCGCCGGCGGCGACCGCCGCCGCGTACCGGCGCAGCCGGATCGCGTTCTACCAGAAGCACCATCCGGCATGGGCGCCGGTCTTGAAGCTCTATCTGCGCATCCGCGGGCAATTCTGAGCGCCGGCCGCGCCCGCGCGGCGCCGATGAGTCATAGAGCAACCTGAGGTTGCCCCTTTTCCAATGCCTGTTTGCCCGAAGTGCACGCGCCGCGCGCCGGCGACCGTCTCGATGTGCCGCTGCGGCCACGCGTTCGATCCCGTCGAGGAGACGCCCGCGGCCGCGAATGTCTCGAGCTTGTACGAGCCCGAGCCGCGCAAATCGCCGCCGATGTTCGTGGTGGCCGCCGTCCTCGGCGCGGCGCTGATCGGATCGCTCTATTGGTCCAACCGCAGCGACGCGCCGCGCGCGCGCGTGGAAGCACCGGCGTCGCGGCCCGCCGCGCCGGAGACGCCGCAGCCTCGGCATGCGGCGCCTGCACCCGACGGCGCCTCCCCCGCCGCCGCGCCGGCAGCCGCGATGTCGCTCGAAGATCTCGTCACGCGGTTATCGCCGGCCGTCGTGCTGATCCAGTCGTCCGCTGGCCGCGGCAGCGGCTTCTTCGTCGCGCCAGACACGATCCTCACGAACGTCCACGTCGTCGGCTCGGACTCGAGCCTCACGATTCGACGCGCCGACGGATCCACGACGACCGCGCGCGTCGATGCGTCGGCGCCGGCGTTCGACATCGCGGTGCTCCGCGTGTCGAATCCGAACGCCGATCAGGCGACGATTCGCATGGGCTCGGTGGCGACGACGCGCGTGGGCGAAGACGTGATCGCGATCGGCACGCCGCTCGGGTTCCTGCAGAACACCGTCAGCCGCGGCATCGTGAGCGCGCTGCGCGAGGCCGACGGATCGACGCTCATTCAGACCGACGCCGCGATCAATCCCGGCAACAGCGGCGGCCCGCTGCTCGATCGCACGGGCACGGCGATCGGCATCATCCGCGCCGGCTACAACGGCCGCGACGGCCTGTCGTTCGCCGTCGCGATCGACCACGCGAAGGCTGTCCTCGACGGGCGGCTGACGCCCGCGCCGGCAGCCTCCGGCGCGTCGCAGCAGTATCACGTGCTGGCGCCGACCGTCGCGTCGCCGGCCGATCAGCAGCGGAACGACGCGACGAAGGAATACGAGAGGCTGATCGCGCAGTTCGCGCGGCGCGCCAACGCGCTCGACGACGAATGGCGGACCTTCATGCACTCGTGCTACGAGGGCAAGATCGCCGGCGCCTTCGATCACCAGTGGTTTGCGCTGTGGGAGCCGAAAGCGATGCAGGGCGCGGTCTCGCCCGGCTGCGGCGCGATATTCAGCGGCATCCGCCGCGAAGCGCAGGACATCCAGCAGGGGGTGATCGCCGCCGAGGAGCTCGCGCGGCGCAACGACGTCTACCCCGGCAGCCGCCGCGAGTTGCTCCGCCGCTACCGCCTCGATTACGCCGGCTGGGACCGCTGAAAGGCCTGGCAGGCCGGGCAGGCCTGGCAGGTTGAATCCCCACAAGATGTAGGGCGAGGCTTTCAGCCTCGCCTGGCGGCCCTGAAAGGGCCGCCCTACACCGGTTTGTTACCAACCTGACCCACCTGACCCCCTGAGTATCATGTAGCGGTGCGGATCGGCATCGACGCGCGCAAGCTGCACGATTTCGGCATCGGCACCTACATCCGAAATCTGCTGCGCCATCTCGCGCGGATGGACGACCGGACGGAGTTCGTCGTCTTCTGCCGACCGGAGGACCGCGAGGGGCTCGGGGCCACGCTCGGCGAGAACTTCCGCGCCGTCGCGGAAACGGCGGGCAACTACTCGGTGGCTGAGCAGCTCACGATCCCGCTCGCGCTCAAGCGCGAAGGGGTGACGCTTTTCCACGCGCCGCACTACGTGCTGCCGCCGCTCGTGCGCTGCCGCTCCGTCGTGACGATCCACGACTGCATCCACCTCATGTTCCCGCAGTATCTGCCGAACCGGTTCGCGTTCGGCTACGCGCGCACGTCGATCGGCCTCGCGGCCAGGCGCGCGACGCGCGTGCTGACGGTGAGCGAGAGTTCGAAGCGCGACATCCTCCGCTTCGTGGACACCGAGCCGGAGAAGATCGCCGTCATCTACAACGCCTACGACGAACGGTTCGCGATCGATCCCGCGGAAGAAGACGTCGTCCGCGTGCGCGAGCGGTATCAGCTGCAGGACGAGTTCGTGCTCTACGCGGGCAACGTGAAGCCGCACAAGAACCTCGAGCGGCTGATCGAGGCGTTCCAGATCGTGCGCAAGCGCGGCCTCGATCACCTGAAGCTCGTGATGATCGGCGACGAGATCTCGAAGTACACGGCGCTGCGCCGCGCCGTGCACCGCCATCAGCTCCACAAGTACGTGCGCTTCCTCGGCTACCTGCCGGAGGAAACGCTCGCGGTGATGTACCGGCTCGCCGGCGTGTTCGTCTTCCCGTCGCTCTACGAAGGCTTCGGCCTGCCCGGTCCCTACGATCCGCGCGCGATCGCGGATGGCATCTACCGCGTGCTCACCGATGCCGATCTTCGTAAGGATCTGCGGCGGAAGGGCGTCGCGCGCGCCGGCCAGTTCTCGTGGGAGCAGTCGGTGCGTCGCGTGCGCCGGATCTACAACGAGGTCTCGAACGGGGCCGCATGAGACTGGCCCTGGTGCACGACTGGCTGACCGGCATGCGCGGCGGCGAGAAAGCGCTCGAGGTCCTGTGCGAGCGGTTTCCCGATGCGGAGCTGTTCACGCTCGTCCACGTGCGCGGCTCCGTATCGCCGACGATCGAGCGCATGCGGCCGCACACGTCGTTCGTGCAGCGCCTGCCGCGCGTGAAGCGCTACTACCGCCACTACCTGCCGCTCTTCCCGACCGCGATCGAGCAGTTCTCGTTCGATCGCTTCGATCGCGTCGTCAGCCTGAGCCATTGCTGCGCGAAGTCGATCGTCCACCCGGCGCGCGTCTGCCACCTCTGCTACTGTCTGACGCCGATGCGCTACGCCTGGGATCAGTTCGACGCCTATTTCGGTCCGGAACGAATCGGGCGCGCGGCGAGCGCCGTGATGCGGCCGGTGATGGCCCGGCTGGCGCGCTGGGACCGCGACACCTCCGGCCGCGCGGACCGCTATGTCGCTATCTCTCACTATGTTGCCGGCCGGATCGCCCGATACTATAATCGCGAAGCCGCCGTGGTCTATCCTCCGGTCGACACCGATTTCTTCCACCCCGATGGAGCCGCCCGCGAACGTGTTGCGCTCGTGGTGTCGGCGCTCGTGCCCTACAAACGCATCGACGTCGCGATCGCCGCGTGCGCGCGCGCGCGCGTGCCGCTGACGATCGTCGGCGACGGCCCCGAGCGCGCGGCGCTCGAGCGAACGGCCGGGCCCGACGTCCGGTTCCTCGGCCATCGCACGAACGAAGACATCCGCGAGCTCTATCGCCGCGCGGCCGTCACGCTGCTGCCGGGTGAAGAAGACTTCGGGATCGCGCCGCTCGAGGCGCAGGCGTGCGGCCGCCCGGTGGTCGCGCTCGGGCGCGGCGGCGCGCTCGAGACCGTGAAGCACGGCGAGACGGGCGTCCTCGTGGACGACCCGTCGGCCGACGCGTTCGCCGACGCCGTGGCGGACGCCGTCGATCGATCGTTCGACGCCGGCGCGATCCGGCGGCACGCCGAACGCTTCGGCCGCGCGCGCTTCGGCGACGAGATGGCGGCGCTCATCACGGAGCCGACGGCGTGCTGAACCGGCACAACCGGCTGCTCGTCACGCTGCACATCCTGTCGGATGCGACGCTTGCCGCCATCGCGTTCGTCGGGGCGTACGCGCTGCGCTTTCATTTCGGCATCATCCCGGCGCTCATCCCGATCACGCGCGGCGTTCCGCCGCTCGGGCAGTACATCCTCGATCTGCCGTTCATCATCGCGCTGGTGCCGCTCGGCTTCCAGCTGCAGGGGCTCTACCGGCTGCGCCGCGGCCGCTCGCGCGTCGACGATTTCTTTGCCGTCTTCGTCGGCACCATCCTCGCCGTCGTCTTCGGCATCGTCGCCACGCTGTACGTGCAGACCTACTTCGCGACGCCGGCCGCGAAGGCGCGCGGCGCCTTCGAGGTCTCGCAGCCGGTCTGGGGCATCTTCCTCGTGCTGAACGTCGCGCTCACCTTCTCGTCGCGCGAGTTCGTGCGCGAGCTCCTCGAGCGGCGGTGGCGCGCCGGCATCGGGCTCAAACGGATTCTCATCGCCGGCGCCGGCGACCTCGGACGCCTCGTCGCCGACAAGATCCTCGAGCACCGCGAGCTCGGATATCAGATCGTCGGCTTCGTCGACGATCGCGCGGCCGGCGATCATCTCGGCTACCGCGGCCTGCCGCTCCTCGGGACGACGGAGGACGCGGCGGAGATCGCGGCGCGCGAGGGCATCGATCACCTGTATGTCGCGCTGCCGCCGGAGCAGCACATCCAGATGCTGCAGCTCATCGAGAGCACGAGCCGCGAGTGCGTCGACGTGAAGGTCGTGCCCGATCTGCTGCAGGTGATCGCGCTGCGCGCGCGCCTCGAGGATCTCGACGGCATTCCGGTCATCAACATCAACGACGTCCCGCTCCAGGGCTTCAACAGCATCGTCAAGCGCGGCACCGACATCGTGATCTCGAGCGCGGCGCTCGTCGTGCTCGCGATCCCGTTCTGGGTCATCGCCGTGCTCGTGAAACTGACGTCGAGCGGCAAGGTGTTCTACCGCCAGGAGCGGATGGGGCTCGACGGCAAGCCGTTCATGATTTACAAGTTCCGCTCGATGTACGAGGACGCCGAGGCCGAGACCGGGCCGGTCTTCGCGAGCGAGCAGGATCCGCGGCGGACGCCGATCGGGAAGCTGCTGCGGCGATCGAACATCGACGAGCTGCCGCAGCTGTGGAACGTGCTCAAGGGCGACATGTCGATCGTCGGCCCGCGGCCCGAGCGGCCGCTGTTCGTCGCGCAGTTCAAGCACAAGATCCCGCAGTACATGCTGCGCCACAAGGTGAAGGCCGGCATCACCGGCTGGGCGCAGGTGAACGGCTGGCGCGGCAACACCTCGATCGAGAAGCGGATCGAGTACGACCTCTACTACATCGAGAACTGGTCGGTGCGGCTCGATCTGAAGATCATGTGGCTGACGCTGCTGCGCGGGTTCTTCCACAAGCATGCCTACTAAGAAGCGGGTCGTCATCACCGGGGCGGCCGGCTTCATCGGGTCGCACCTGGCGGAGACGCTGCTCGATCGCGAGTACGCGGTCATCGGGATCGACAACCTGCTCACCGGCGACACGGCGAACATCGCGCACCTCGTCAACCGCGATTTCACCTTCATCAAGCACGACGTCACCAACTACATCTACATCGAGGGGCCGGTCGACTTCGTCCTGCACTGGGCGAGCCCGGCGAGCCCGATCGACTATCTCGAGCTGCCGATTCCGACGCTGAAGGTGGGCGCGCTCGGCACGCACAAGGCGCTGGGGCTCGCCAAGACGAAG
>QHWK01000633.1 GCA_003223775.1 Acidobacteriota bacterium | reverse complement strand
GCGGCGTGCCTCGTGCCGGCCGCACGCGCGAGCGGCCTGCAGCCCGCCGTGGTACTGCGCAACGAATGAAGCGCTACTTCTTTCGCAGCACGGCGGTGAGATCCTGGTGCATCACGTAGACGACGATCACCGGCGCCTCGCCCGATCGGTCGACGATGAAGGTCGAGGGCAGCGTGAGGTGCGACGGCGGCGCGCCGGCCGGCTCGAAGTCCCACCGCCACTCGGCGCGCGCCAGCGTGTATCGCCCGTCGAGCGGCGTTTCGTCGAGGCCGGCGAGCGTCGTACGGCGGCAGCCGAGCGACTGCAGCATCTCCCGCCGCTCGGGAATCGCGCGCATCATGTCGACGGTGTTGACGGCTCTCGCGCCGGCCGGCCCGGCGATCATGATCGTCGGCGTCTGCATAATTATGCAAGAGGCTCGGCCGGACGCCAATCCCCAATCCCCAATCCCAATCCCCAATCCCCAATCCCCAATCCCCAATCCCCAGATCTATGTGGCGTTCAGGATCTTGTGGATCGCCAGGATCAGGCGGTCGAACTCGCTGCGCTCGGCGGCGAGCCGTTTTCGGCCGGCGGCGGTCAGCGTGTAGTAGCGCGCGCGGCGATTGTTTTCGGAGGCGGCCCAGTCGGCCTTCGCCCATCCCCTGAGGAGGAGGCGCTGCAGCGCCGGGTAGAGCGAGCTCTCGCCCACCTGCAGCACGTCGTCCGAGAGGAGCTTCAGCCGCTGCGCGATGCCGTAGCCGTGCTCCGGGCCGCCCGCGAGCGTTTGCAGGATCAGCAGGTCGAGCGTGCCCGGCAGCAGCTCGATGGATCGGGTGCTCCCCACGTCTGTCGATGGGAGAGTGCCAGAGCCCGGCAGCGCTGTCAACGTGCCGCGGGCCGGCCCTAGACGCGTCGGTTGCGCCGCGACCCTCGTCTGGCGGATAGTGTGCCTGCCGCCGCGCGAGGCGCGAGGAGGTTGAGCATGCGCACGGATCCTCCCGGCCGCCGGGACTTTCTCAAGACGATGGTTGCCGTCGGCGCCGCGGGGCTTCCGCTCGCCGCGGCGAGGCGCGCGAGCGCCGCGGCGATCTCGTACGATCCCGCCGCCCGATTCGAGATCACGGCCACCGACGTCGAGTTCCGCCGCAATGCCGCTGGACGCCTGCTGATGGCGCGCGTCTACCGGCCGGCTGGCGCGGGGCCGTTCCCGACCGTGCTCGATCTGCACGGCGGCGCGTGGAACGCGAAGGATCGCCACGCCGAGGAGCCGATGGATCGCGCCCTCGCGGAGAGCGGCGTCCTCGTCGTCGCGATCGACCTGACGCTCGCCCCAGAGGCGCCGTATCCGGCCTGCGTGCAGGACGCGAACTACGGCGTGCGCTGGCTGAAATGGAAGGCGCCGTCGTGGAACGGCGACCCGTCGAAGATCGGCGTCTACGGCAGCTCGAGCGGCGGCCACGTCGCCGAGCTGCTTGCGTTGCGGCCGCGGGACCCGCGCTACAACGCGATTCCGCTTCCCGAGGCGGCCGGCGTCGACGCCAGCGTCGCGTACGCCGCGATGCGCTCGCCGATCAGCAACCCCTTCGCCCGCTTCCAGAACGCGGAGAAGCTGAAGCGCGACGCGATGGTCAAGAACCACGTCGTCTTCTTCAAGCCGTGGGACGCGATCCACGAAAGCAACCCGCAGGAGATACTCGAGCGCCACGAACCGGTGACGCTCGTGCCGCTGCTGATCATGCAGGGCGCGCTCGACGACAACGTGCTGCCCGCGGTGCAGGAGAAGTTCGTCGCCACCTACCGCGCGGCCGGCGGCGACTGTCAATATCAGCTGTTCGAGGACTCCGAGCACGAGTGGGTGGCGAAGCCGGGGCCGCAGACCGATCGCGCGCGCCAGATGGTGAAGGCGTTCATCGCCCGACAGCTCAAGACGTAGCGGACGCGAACACGCGTCCGCCGGCCGCCGAGCAGCAGACCGATCGCCGATCCGTCAGCGACGAGCGACATTCCCTGCCGCATCGCGAGACCCACGACGTCCGTGCGCGCATCAGAGGCTCGCCGCACGCGCCACGCGTCGCGCGCCCATATCGACAATCCTTACGAGACGCAGTGCGGCCCCGCCTGAGCGGGTTTCGAAACCGCTTCCAGGAAGTAGAGTGTCGCAATGCAGACATTGGACGGCAGGGTGGCCCTCGTCACCGGCGGCATGAAGGGCGTGGGGCGCGGCGTCGCGCGGCAGCTCGCCGACGACGGCGCGCAGGTGTTCGTCACCGGACGATCCGCGAGCGACTTCGAGCGCGTCGGCGCGCGGACGACGGTGATCCGCTGCGATCATCGCGACGACGCCCAGGTCGACGCGGTGTTCGAGCGAATCCGGCGCGAGGCCGGCGCGATCGACGTCCTCGTCAACAACGTGTGGGGCGGCTACGAGGGGATGATCGAGAACGGTCAGTTCACCTGGACGAAGCCGTTCTGGGAGCAGCCGCTGTGGCGCTGGGACGGGATGTTCGGCGCCGGCGTGCGCGCCCACTACCGCGCGAGCCAGCTCGCCGCGCCGGCGATGGTCGCGCAACGCCGCGGCCTCATCGTCAACATCTCGTTCTGGGCGGCGCAGAAGCACGTCGGCAACGTCGCGTACGGCGTGTCGAAAGCGGCGACCGACAAGCTGACGGCCGACATGGCCCACGAGCTGCGCGCCTACGGTGTCGCCGTCGTCTCGCTGTACCCGGGGCTGGTGCGCACGGAGAAAGTGATGGAGGCCGCCGCCTGGATCGACTTGAGCAACTCGGAGTCGCCCGAGTTCGTCGGGCGCGCGGTGTCGGCGCTGGCGTCGGACCCCGACGTGCTGCGCCACACCGGCCGGGTGCTCGTCGCCGCGCAGCTGGCGGCGGAGTACGGCTTCACGGACGTCGACGGCAAGACGCCGCGTCCGCTCACGCTCGCGGACGTGTGAAGGCCTGCCGCTTGACACAGGCTTCGGTAAGCATATACTTACGGTAAGTGAACACTTACCATGAGGCGCAGCTCGACGCGCTCGGCGACGCGACGCGGCGGGCGATCCTCTCGCGCCTGATCGACGGTCCGCTGCCGGTCGGCGAGATCGCCCGCGACCTTCCCGTCAGCCGCCCGGCGATCTCCCAGCACCTGCGTGTGCTGAAGGAGGCGCGCCTCGTGACCGATTGCGCCGACGGCGCGCGCCGCCTCTACGCGCTCAACCCCGAGGCGTTCGACGCGCTGCGCGAGTACTTCGATCGCTTCTGGACGCAGGCGCTCGCCGCCTTCAAGCGCCGCGTCGAAGCCCATCCCTCAAAGGAGAAGCCGCATGACCGTCACCGACACCGATCGCACCGTTGACGCCGTTCGCAAGACCATCACCGTGCAGACGAGCCCCCAGCGCGCGTTCCACGTCTTCACGGCGGAATACGACAGCTGGTGGCCGCGCAGCCATCACATCGGGAAGTCGCCGATGAAGAGGGCGATCATCGAGGGACGCGCCGGCGGGCGCTGCTACACCGAGCAGGAAGACGGCACCGACTGCGACTGGGGATCGGTGCTCGTCTGGGATCCGCCGCACCGGCTCGTCATCGCGTGGCAGATCGACGGCAAGTGGCAGTTCGAGCCGGACGATGCCGCTGCGATTCGCACCGCGATCGACTCGCCGAACGGCTGGGGAGGCCTGCTGCAGATGTTCGTCGACCGCGTCGAGGGCCGATAACGCAAGGCAGCAAGGCAGGAACGCAGAAGGGCAGGAATTCAAGGAGGGAAGGCAGGAAGGCTCGAATGACGAGGGCAGAGGGCAGAAGGGCCCTCGAGCTTTGACCTTCTGCATTCGCGCCTTTCTTCCTTCGTCATTCCCACCCTTCGGCTTTTCTTCTTTGAATTTCTGCTTTCCTGCCTCCCTGCCTTCCTGCCTTCCTGTCTCCCTGTCTTCCTGTCTTGCGAGGATCGAATTCCGCCGCCAGGCGCGACCGCTAGCGCGCGTCCGCCACCCTATTCGACGACGGCTCGACGGTCAGCATCACCTTGATCTGAATCTCGTCGCGCACGCCGACGCCGAGATACGTCGGCTTCTGAATCTGAAACGCCGACACCTTGATCGGGAACTGCGCCTGCACGCGGATGCGGCCGTCGCGCTGCTGCAGATCGGCGACGCCGGTCACTTCCTGCCGCTGGCCGTGCAGGAGCAGCGTGCCCTTGAACGTGGACTTGCCGGCGAGCTTCTCGATGCGAATCTTGTCGAACGTCGCGACGGCGAACTCGGGCCCTTTTTCCACCTCGAGGTAGGTCTCGCGCATGTGGCGATCGCGGACGGCGATGCCGGTCTCGAGCGTCTGCAGATCGACGCGCAGCGCGCCGCTCACGCTGCCGGGATCGGCCGCGCTCGCCGTCACCTCGCCGCTCACGCTCTTGGTCCGCGCCTCGAAGCTGCCGCCGACGGTGAGCGGGCACACCACGACGACTTCGGCGCCGCTCACCTTGTACGCATCGGCCGCGCGCGACGAACCCGCGACGCCGACCACACCGACCACACCGAGAACGACCGCGTTGCGAACGATGGACATTGGAGGCTCCTGGCTATTGAACGCTCTTGACCGCGAGCTGGATGGAGAAGGTGCGCGCGCGTGCGGCCGCGACGCCGGTGAACGCCTCGCGCATGTTCACGATGATCGTCAGGTTGTCGGAGATGCGCGCCTGCACGCCGGGCGTCAGCCGATAGAGGTGCGTCTGCTGCGCGGCGTCGACAACGAGGTGTTCCGCCGCGACCGACGTGACGAGCCACTCCACCGGGGCGAAGAACACCTGCGTGTGCCCGGCGAGGTACTGCGCCCGCGGCTGCGGCGCCGACTCGTCGCGCGTCGTCCGCGTGGTGAAGTCGTGCTCCGCGAGCACGCCCCATTTGCCGAAGCCGAGGCGCGCGTACGCGCCGGCGCTCGTGCGGTGGAACGCCGACGCCTCCGAGAGGCGCGACGACACGCCGACGATCGCGCGGTGCTTCCACACGTCGACGCCCGCGACGATGCCGCCGCCGTGCTGCCGCAGGGCCGTCGGCTCTTCGCCGCCGGGGCCGAACACGTACGGCGTGAGCTGCAGCCGGTGCGTGTACCAATGCGCCTTCAACTGCGTCGGATACGCGGTGTCGCCTGCGTCGCTGCCGTTGCGGATGAACG
>QHWK01000632.1 GCA_003223775.1 Acidobacteriota bacterium | reverse complement strand
CACGGCTTTTCACGCTCGAGTTCACATCTTCGAGCCCCACGCCGGAGCCGGCAACGCTGGCGCTGGTGTGCGGCGGCATGGAGCGATGTGCGTTCTGGCGCGGCGGCGTCGGCGAGCCGCCGCGGCCGGTCGAAGTTGACGATCGGCATTTCAAAGCGAATCGCGCCGCGCGAAGCGCGTATTGACTCTGCCGCACGCCGCACGCACAATGGGCGCGCTTAGACGAATCAGTCGAAGCGCCCCAATCCCGTGCGATGCATGTAGACGCCGTCGCGCTCACGCCTGACAACCTGCACCTGTGTGTGCCGCTATGGGGTGGTGCTGAGACGTATGGGTCGTCGGAGATGGCCAATGTCGTCGCCGCGGCGAGGCTGCTGCTGCGGCAGAAGCGCGCGCTCGGTGCGGTCGTGCTCGAAAATGGGCGGACGCGCGCGTTCGGGATGACGACGTTCGCGATCTCGAGCCGTCCTCGATCGCGATCAGATCGCCGAATGCAACGCAGGTCGCGGACTCCAGCTGATCGTCGTGAATACAGGCATCGATCCTGCGGCGCACGAACCCGACCACGTGTTGGGACGCCTGATCTCGGCATTTTTTGACACGCACCGCGGCTACCGAATCGCCCGCATCGTCAACGAAGTATTCGGAGAGATGGCCGTGTCGATTGTCGTGAAGTCCGGTAGTTACGAAATCGTCCGTATATTCGATCTATCGACGCCCGGCGGGACCCTCCGCTCTCTCGTCGGGACACTGACGCGTGAGCAGGCCGCGACTTCCAAGAATCCTCTGCTCGTGATGTTTTCGTATAGCCCGCCGCGGCTGCGTTTCACGCGCGCCGAGCAGCAACTGTTGTCCGAGGCGCTCGTGGGGGCCACCGACGACACGTTGAGCGCGCGTCTTGGCATTCCACTTACCGCCGTCAAGTCGCGATGGGCGCGGATACAGGATCGCGCGTCCGGTGCTCTCCCCGAACTCTTCAGGCACGTGCCAGAGGCGCCACACGGCGGACGTGGCGTGCAGACACGACACCTCATCTTGCAGTATGTCCGGGAGCATCCCTCCGAACTCACGCCGTATGGCCGCCCTCGATCACGAGCGCCTCATCATCGGGCGACGCAGCCAACCGCGCAGCGTCTCAGCTGATTACACTCGACCGTTGGTAAGGACTACGCTGCACCACATCCATGTCGCCGCGTAACGGCTGACGCACCTTTTAGCTGCTGGTCGTGCGCCGGCGCACCCCGTATTATCAAATCACCGCAGCAAATTTTTGGTTCAAACACGACCGGCCGATGTCAGGCCGGGCCGCAAGCGCTGCGCTTCCTGGAGCTTCGTAATGTATAAGCGACTCGCACTCATCGCCGTTGTGATGGCCGCAGTCTCGAGCACGTCTATCCTGCATGCCGACGACCGGACAGCCACCACGACACCGATCAAGCACCTCGTGGTTATCTTCCCGGAAAACCGATCGTTCGACCATTACTTCGGCGCATATCCCCGCGCGTTGAATCTGCCCGGCGAACCGTCCTTCCAGCCGAAGCCCAACACGCCGACGGTGAACGGGTTCACCGATGATCTCCTCTTCCGAAACCCGAACGCGGTGAATCCCATCCGCCTCGGTCCAGCAGAGATGGTCGAATGCTCGCAGAACCACGCGTACACGGCCGAACAGCGTTCCGCCAATCTAGGCGCGATGGACAAGTTCGTCGAGAACGACGGCGCGAAGGGCACGCAGGCCGGACCGCTGACCTGCGATCCGAACATGGTCATGGGCTACTTCGACGGCAATACGGTGACCGCGTTGTGGAACTACGCGCAGCACTACGCGCTCAGCGATAATACCTTCGAGACGAACTGGGGATCGTCGGCCGTCGGCGCGATCAACCTCGTCTCAGGACAGACGCACGGCGCCTCGATCGACCACGATGCGAAGAACGCCGATGTCATCGCCGGCACGGTGATCGGCAATCCACGCCCGCTACTCGACGATTGCTCGCCGGCGACCACCAATCGCATCACCCTCTCGGGAAAGAACATCGGCGATCTGTTGAGCCAACGGGGCATCACGTGGGGCTGGTTCAACGGCGGCTTCCGCGCCGCGACCACGACCGCAGACAAGTGCACGGCGTCACACGTCGGCAGCAACGGCCTCGCGACCGCCGACTACATTCCGCATCATCAGCCGTTCCAGTACTACGCATCGACCGCGAATCCTCATCACGTCGCGCCGTCTTCCATCGAGGCCATCGGGACGGACAACGATGGCGCGAACCACCAGTACGATCTCGATCAGGACTTCTGGGCCGCTGCCGAATTGGGGCGCCTGCCGGCGGTGAGCTTCGTGAAGCCGGCCGCGTTTCAGGAGGGGCACAATCGCTATTCCGACTCGCTCAACGAGCAGGAATTCCTCGTGAGCACGATCAATCGCCTGCAGCAGATGCCGGAGTGGCGTGACATGGCGATCCTCATCGTCTACGACGACTCTGACGGCCTCTACGATCACGTGCTGCCGCCGCTGGCCAACGCCTCCAACACCGCGGCCGATGCGCTGACCGGTCCGGGCGCCTGCGGCGCGTCGCAATCCGGTGCGTATCAGGGACGCTGCGGCTACGGTCCGCGCGTGCCGCTGCTCGCGATCTCGCCGTATGCGAAGCGCAACTTCGTCGATCACACGCTGACGGATCAGACCTCGGTGATTCGCTTCATCGAGGACAACTGGCGGCTCGGACGGATCGGCGATCAGTCCTTCGACGCGCGCGCCGGCAGCCTGCTCAATATGTTCGACTTCGAGCACGACGGCGGACGCGGTCATCGTCTGCTCCTCGATCCGGCGACCGGTCAGCGCCTCGACAACAGCAACGACGAACGGCCGGACCGCTAACCCGCAGGGCATGTGGATGGGGTGTGCGGCCCCGCCCACATGCCGCTCCACGCTGCGTGCCGCGGCGACGGCCGTCGGAGCGCGTTGATTTACGTCCGAACCTGTTTCGCAACTTCGCCCGCGCCAGGCGCGGGTGTGAAACCGGCGTTCGGAAATCGGCGGTATTCTCGGCTCGGGTATTTGTCCGAAGGCTGGTCATGCGCCACGTTGAGCGCCGCGACCGCTTGTAGACGTCGCGGTGACTATTAACGTTGACTCGACAGGCCGTCAGCAATCAGCTGAACCTCCGACGTGTCGAGCTGAGCGGCGCATTCCGACAGTTATCACAATTGAAAAGGAAACGTGCAATGAAGTATGCGCTCGCCTTGCTTGCGATGACCACAGTTTCGATTGGCGCGGCCGCCCAGGGTTTGACACTGATCGATTTGCCGCCGAACTTTTTTGCCAGTGCCTCAGGTATAACTGCGGAAGGCGACGTCGTTGGCGGTTTTGGGGCGTATAGCGGTGGGCAAGGGTTTCTCCTCGACAACACGAATCAGCTGACGCTGATTGACGTTCCCGGCGCCATCTTTACCGACGCCCATGCCATTAATAACCGTGGTCACATCGTTGGCATGTTCGAGGACTCGTCATACAAGTTTCGCGGATTTACGCGCACACCCGAGGGCCCGTTCCGCACGATTGACTCGCCAGCGTGCGTCTCATCGGCTGCAAACGGGATCAATGATGCCGGCGTGATCGTCGGATGGTGCATCGATGATTCTTCTGAG
>QHWK01000631.1:6094-7311 GCA_003223775.1 Acidobacteriota bacterium | reverse complement strand
GCACCATGTTGAGCACCAGCGCCGCGTGGTAGTCCGGCGTGCCGCGGGCGAGGGCCACGTGGCCGATCCGCAGTTCCGATTGCGCCGCCGCGGAGCGGTGCACGATCGCGAGCCGGTTCGCTGGCGGCGCAGGCGCGGTGAATGTTTCCGGATCCGGTGGCGCATCGGCGTCCCCTGCCGCCTGCCACACCCCGAATGCACGCTCCACTGCCGCCGCCAGCGCGTCGTGCGACGCGTCGCCGACGGCGATCAACGTCGCGCGCGCCGGGCTGAAGACCCGGCGATGGAAGGCGGCAATCTCGCGCACCGTCATCGCCCGCAGCGAACCCTCGGATCCGATCGGCAGATGACCGTACGGATGATTGCGATAGAGGAGCTGCGCGAACACGCGATCGGCGAGCGCCGGCGGCATGTCGCGAAGCTGGAGCAGCCGATGCAGCCGCAGATCGCGCACGCGATCGAACTCCCGCTGCTCGAACCGCGGGCGCATGACCATCTCGGCGATCAGCTCCAGCCCGTTGTCGAGAAAACGCCCGAGCGTCGTGAGTCCGATCACTGTCGCATCGTGGCCGACGTCGGTATCGAGCTGCGCGCCGATCCGGCCCAGCGCTTCGTGCACGTCGAGCGCGGATCGGTCGCCGCATCCCTCGTCGAGCATGTCGGCCGTGATCGCGGCAAGACCGGGGCGATCCTGCGGATCGGCGGCGGCGCCGGCGGGCACGAGCAGCAGCACGCTGACCAGCGGGACCTGACGATGCTCGACCGTCGAGATACGGAGACCTGTCGCGAGCGTGCGGCGCCGGATCTCGGGAAACCTGAACGGCTTCTCGGGTCCGCGCGCCGGCAGCCGCGTGCGATCCGCACGCCTCACGAGACGGCCACCCGCTGAGAGGCGTCGAGGGCAAGCCCGAGCCGGCCGCGCGGGACGACGCTCAAGACGACCCGGCGATTGGCGACGAGATATTGCGCCCCCTCGCGACGCAGCGCTTCGGTCGATGCGCCACGGTAGCGCTGCAGATCGCGCTCGAAGAAGCCCGGCTCGCCGAGAAACGTGTTGTACGCGTTCAGCTGATCGGACTTGCCGCCAAAACCGCCGACGGTCTGCAGGCGGAAAATGAAATGCGCTTCCGCCTGCGCCAGGCACCGCTCGAGCTCGGCTTCAGTCGGTCCCTTCTCGGTCAGCGTGGCAATCTCCCGGGTGATCGCTCGGTCGACTT
>QHWK01000631.1:3147-6028 GCA_003223775.1 Acidobacteriota bacterium | reverse complement strand
CGGAAGAGAACAGCGCGGGCGAGTGCCACGCCATGTAGATTCGGGGAAGCTCCACGCGGTCCTCGAGCACGAGGCGAGTCTCGGCGCCCGCCGGCGCCGGACTGGCCGGCTGCACGGGAAGCGGAGCCGGGGCGCCAGGGATCTCGGAAAAGTAAGTGTCCGCGAGCGCCAGAGCCGTGCTCACATCGACGTCTCCCGCGAGCGCCAGCGATGCGTTGCCCGGGTGATAGTACGTCTGGAAGAACGCCCGGACGTCCTCGAGGCGCGCCGCTTGAACATCGGCCGCAGCGCCGATCGTGAGCCAGTGATACGGGTGGTCGGCGGGATACAGCGCCGAGACGATGGCCATGCCGGCGAGCCCGTAGGGTCGATTCTCGTAGTTCTGCCGGCGCTCGTTGAGCACCACGTCGCGCTGGTTCTCGAACTTGGCGTCGGTCAGCGCGGGCAGGAGGTAGCCCATGCGATCCGATTCCATCCACAGCGCGAGCTCGAGCGCGTTGGTCGGCACGACCTCCCAGTAGTTCGTGCGGTCGGCGTTGGTCGATCCGTTGAGCGAGGCGCCGGCGGCCTGCAGCGGCTGGAAGTAGCCGCGATCGTGGTGCTGCGACCCTTCGAACATCAGGTGCTCGAAGAGATGCGCGAAGCCGGTGTGGCCGGGCCGCTCGTTCTTCGATCCGACGTGATACCAGAGGTTGACGGCGACGATCGGGCACGCGTGATCCTCGTGCACCAGGACGTCGAGCCCGTTCGCGAGCGCCTGCTTGGTGAAGGAGATGTTCACCGGAAGCTGCCGCATGTCGACATCGATTTGCCGTAGTAGGGATTGGAGATCGTCGCCCCCTGCTGCAGCCATGGCTTCTTCGCCATCGGGCAGAAGGCGACGCGGACGCCCTCGGGCGCTTTGAGCTTGAGGCCGGTCATGTAGGTATCGATCGCCTCGCTCAGCGCGCCGAACTTCACGCGCGCATCGTCGAGCTCGGTGGCGGAGGCGAGCTGCAGCGCCGAGGTGTCGATCTTCATCGCCGGCGCGCCGAGCGACGCCGCGGCCGTCGCGATATTGCCCGCGTTCGCCTTCACGCCGTCGAGGCTGTCGTCGGCGAGCGCCTCCTGAATCTTCAGATACGGATCGACGATGCTGCGCGGCATCTCGCCGCCGGGCGCCGGCGCGCCGGACGTCTGCCGCGACGATCCATTGCCCCCGCATCCGAACGCCAGCAGCGAGAGAACGAGCGCAAGTTTTTTCATCGCACCACCGTCAATGGAATCGTGGGCCGGTTGTAGCTCGCGATCGAAACCTGCGCGGCGACGCGCTCGGCGGCCGTCATGAAGGCGCGCGCCGCGGGCGACTCCGGCTCGCTCACCATCAGCGGGACGCCCGTGTCGCTCCCCTCGCGAATCGGCTGGTAGATTGGAATCCGCCCGAAGAACGGGATGTTGAGATCCGCCGCCATCTTCTCGCCGCCGCCGCGGCCGAAGATGTCGGATTCGTGCTCGCAGTTCGTGCAGACGAAGTAGCTCATGTTCTCGACGATGCCGAGCGGCGGCCGGGCGGCATGTCGACGATGAGGTAATCGAGATTCGTCCAGGCCACTTCGCGGAAGAACTGCTGGATGGCGCCGTGCAGCATCGGGCCGCGCCAGATGATCGGCGCATCGTCCGACGTCAGGAAGCCGATCGACACCACCTGCAGGCCGTACTTCTCGGCGGGGACGATGCGCTGTCCGTCAGTGCTCAACTGCGTGTGGAGGCCGAGCATGATCGGCACGTTGGGGCCGTAGATGTCGCCGTCGATGATGCCGACGCGGCTGCCGCACCGCGCGAGCGCGAGCGCGATGTTGACGGCGACGGTCGTCTTGCCGACGCCGCCCTTGCCCGCGCCGACGGCGATGATGTTCTTCACGCCGGGCGGCGTCTGCCGCCCGCCTTCGGAGCCGACCGCCTCGCGGACGCGCGCGCTCATCTTCACGTCGACGGCGGCGACGCCGGGAATCTGCATCACCGCGGCGCGCGCCTGATCGCGCATCTGATCCTTCACGGGACACGCCGGCGTCGTGAGCTCGATCGTGAAAGCGACGCGGTCGCCCTCGATCGCCAGATCCTTGATGAACCCGAGGGTGACGATGTCGCGCTGGAGATCGGGATCGCGCACGATCTTCAACGCATCCAACACGGCGCGCGGCTCGACTTGCATATCCTCAAGAATATCGTACACTCGCCCGCACATGCCGGGCGCCGCAGCGTCTCCGAATCGCGGCGTGATGATCGTGCTCGCGTATCTCTGGGCGCTCGCGATCATCCCGCTCGTGGTCGAGAAGGACGACCCGGAGGTGCAGTGGCACGCGAAGCACGGCCTGGTGCTGATGCTGGCCGAGCTTGCGGTGATCGTCGGGTATGGTCTCGTCACGAGCGTCGTCGCGTTCGCGCGCTTCGGCCTCGGCTGCGTGCTCGTGCTCTTCCTCGTGTTCGGCTCCGTCGGGATCCTCGCGCTGCACGTCGTCGCGATACTGAAGGGCATGAACGGCGGGCGCCTGATCATTCCCGGGATAAGCGAGTACGCGAAGCGGTTCTGAACCGTGATGAAGACCGCCTGCGCCGTCTTCGCGGCCTTTGCCCTCGTTGCGTTCTCCCGGCCGATCGCGATCGCGTCGATCCACGGCTACCAGCGCGCGCTCGCGCCGGCCGCGGCGCGCATCGGCCTGCGCTGCCGCTTCACGCCGACGTGCAGCCGCTACGCGGAAGCGGCGATCGCGCGAGACGGCGTCGTGCGCGGCGGATGGCGATCGCTCAAGCGGATCGCGCGCTGCGGCCCGTGGGGGCCTCAGGGCTCGATTGATGAGCCCTGAGGCGGCGTCATGGCTGATGGCTGGATGGCTGATGGCTA
>QHWK01000631.1:0-3091 GCA_003223775.1 Acidobacteriota bacterium | reverse complement strand
CCAAGTGCCGTCCCGTACGGCACGAGCAGCAGATCGACCGCGCCGAGCAGCATCGCGGCGAGGCGAGTCCACGGCCGGCGGCGCCGCAGCGGGACGCCGACGATCACGTGCGCGGCGCCCCAGCCGATCGCGATGAAGGCGAGCGCGGCGAATGCGGCGACGGTCAGGCCGGCCGCCACCGCGCCGCCGCTGCCGCGGTTCGCCGACGCGAGCAGCGCGAGCGCGCCGATGCCGAGCGCGAGCGTCGAGACGCCGATCAACGTCGTCAGCAGACCCCAGACGATGAAGAGGATGCCGAGGAAGTCGATTTTCGCGATCACGGCCGGGCAGCCGGGCGCTCGACGGAATCAGGCGGCGGACGAACGGACGAGGACGCGGACCTCGACACGGACCGACGTGGCGTCGGGCGACTTGATGCGAAAGCGGAAACAGGCGCCGTCCGCGACGCGCGGCGGCAGCGTCAAGCGCAGCGGCTGATCGAAGGTGGAGTGCCCGCTGCCACGACAGAGGTCGCACGGCTCGGTCCATGTCTCGCCGCGGCCGCCGCAGTGCATACAGGTGACGCGCACCGGCACCTGCAGCGAGACGACGAGGCCGTCCTTCGCTTCGCGCGGCGACAGCGAGACCTCGGCGCGCAGCCGATCGCCGTCCACGTCCTCGCCGAGAAACGCGTCGCGAATGCGTTCGACGACGCGCCGCGCGGAGGGAAAGTCGATGGCGATCTCGTCCGCAAAACACTCGTGCGACATCAAAGTTCCGCTAACGATAGGAGCCGGTCTCCGCCTTGTCAAGGCAACGCACCGATGGTAGCGTGAACAAGAATCATGCCTGCAACGAAAGAATGTCCACTGTGCGGCGGGAATATGAAGTTGCGTGAAACCAAGAGCGTCGTCCACGTGCCTGGCAATCGGAATGCCACGACGCGCGCCACCTGGGAGTGGGTCTGCCCTGACTGCGACTACTTTGAAGAAGCAGAAGAGGCGGAGAGCGGCAGGTGAACGGACGCGGCGGCTCGCTAGCGCGCGCCGATGGTCAGCAGGACTTCCTTACGCAGCGTGTCCTCGAACTCGTCGAAATTGAGCGCCGACTCACATTCGTCGCACAGGACTTCGAGGACGGCCGGCCGGCTTTCCTCGGACACTTCCACGCGTCCGCCTTCGATGTTCACGACGTGCATCTGCAGCGTTTTGACCAGAAAATTCCGGTCGTTGCCACAATTCGGACAAGTCAGGTTCACGTAACGCTCCTTCGGGTTTCGATCATATGAGATGGTCGGGGCCGACGCAACGCAAATCGGCCCGAAAATCGCGGAATGTCGCGGTTTTTGCCCGAATCTGCTAGATTTTTGCCGCATGCCGACAGCGACGGGCGCCTACGAGATCCACAGCGAAGCGCGCGGTCCGCACTGGATCGCCTGGGTGAGCCGCGACGGCAGCGGCAAACCGGAGCGATCGGTCGTCCTCGTCGCCGAGACGCGCGAGCTGGCCGAGGAGCGCGCGCGCCGCTGGGCCGAGCAGACGTCCTACTGAATCCGATCGTGGATCAGATCCTGGATCGGATCCAGGATCGGATCCAGGATCTGATCCAGGATCTGATCCAGGATCTGATCCAGGATGCGATCCATTAGCCATCAGCCATTAGCCATCAGCCATCAGCCATGACGGCCTTCACGGATAGGTCAGGCGCCCGCCGTCGAGGCGCGCGAACGAGGTCAGGGCGTGCGGCGGCGCGGAGACGGCCGACATGATGTGCCGCACGCCGACGCCGCGCGCGACGAGCGCATCCGCGATCAGCTGCCGGTGGCACTGCCACCAGACCGCCTCGGCGCACATGATTGCGGTTGCCGCGTGGCGACCCTGAAAGAGTCGCCCTACATCTCGCTCGCGCAGGGCGGCCCTTTCAGCGTCGCCTTCCGTGCTCCACGCAAGCAAATCATCGAGCGCCGTCTGAAACGCCGGCGTCTCCATATGATCCGCATAGCCGCGAAAGCTCTCGTGGCGCCAGCCCATGTTGCGCGAATCACGCCGCGGCTTGCGCAGGCCGCCGAGCGCGGCGAAGTGGCGGTACGCGATGCCCGCCTCCGGCAGCGACCGCGCGAGCGCGTCGCCGGCGAAGTGCGGATGGCGTCGCGATTTCGGCACGGTGCGGACATCGGCGAGCTGCGCCACGCCGTGCGCGCGCAGAAGCGACACGAAATCGTCGAGCGTCCGAGTCGAGTGGCCAACGGTGAACACCGTCACGTCACATTTCGCCGCCGGCGGCGGCGAAGCGCGCCCGGACGGAGGGCGGCAGCACTTCTCCAAGGCTCCCGACGCCGGCGCGAAATGCGCCGTCCTTCAGGACCGTCGAGAGATACAGGCGATCGCGCGCGCGCGTGAGCGCGACGTAGAGCAGGCGCTTGGTCTCCTCGCGCTCGCGCGCGCGCGCGTCCTCGTCGGCCTCCGACTGGTAGTCGGCGATGGCCACCGAAGCCTCGCCGCTCGCGTCTGTACCGATCCGGATCGGCGCGCGCGCGCCGCCCGTGCCCCGCCCGATGTTGACGACGAACACGATCGGGAACTCGAGCCCCTTCGCGGCGTGCACCGTCATCAGGCTGACGGCGTCGATCGCGTCGATCGCGGCGTTCGACTCGTCGCCGACGGCGAGCCGCTCCAGATGATCGGCAATCCGCGCGAGCGTCGCGTAGCCGCGATTCTGGGCGCGGCGGATCATCGCGCGCAGCTTCTTCAGGTTCTCGCGCGCCTGCCGCCGCCTCGGCCCGCCGAGCTCGTACGCGTACGCCGTTTCGCGCAGCACCGCGTCGAGCGCCTCTGACGGCGTCATCCGATCCACCCACTGCAGCCACCGCGCGAGGGCCGGCCGCAGCAGATCGAACACGAGGCGATCCTCGTCGCCGAGCAGGAGCGATGCGGGATGCGGCGCCAGGCTGAGCATCGCGTCGGCCGCGGCGCTGCCGAGCGAGGCGACGCCGGCGTCCGACAGCCGGACGAGCCGCGACCTGAGGAACGCCGCCGCGCGCAGCTCCGACAGCGGATCGGCGAGGTACCGCAGGAGCGCGACGGCGTCCTGAATCTCGTCGGCGTCGAAGAAG
>QHWK01000630.1 GCA_003223775.1 Acidobacteriota bacterium | reverse complement strand
CCGCGCGAGGTCGAGGCGCTGCTGCCCGGTGCGCGCCTCGTGGTGCAGCGCGAGGCCGACGGCGTCGCCAATGCGCTGCTCTTTGCGCAGCCGCTGCTCGACGACGCCGTGATCGTCACACTGGGCGATCTGTTCTTCGACGGCGCGTTTGCCCCAATCGATGCTCGTCCTGCGGTGATGCTGTGGCCCGGCGCGCCTGCTGGCGAAATCCGGCAGAACTTCGGCGTCGTCGTCTCGGGCGGCATCGTCTCGCGCGTCGTCGAGAAACCGGTCGAGTGCCGCGGCCTGCAGTGCGGGCTGGGCGTCTACGTGCTGACCCAGCCGGTGATCTCGTGCTTTCGCGACGCGCCGATCGACGCGCGCAGCGGCGAGCGCGGCATCACCGACGGCCTGCAGGCGGCGATTGCCGCGGGCGTCGCCTTCCGCGGGATCCTGTTTTCGGGTTACTACAAAAACGTCAACTCGCAGGCGGACGTCGCGGCGGTCGAGCGATACCTCGCGCGGCCGGTCGGGTGATCGGTGCACCGGCATCCCGCGGTCACGATCGCGATCTGTCTGTTCAACTCGTCGCGCTTCATCGGCGAGACGCTCGACAGCGTGTTCGCGCAGACCCGCCAGGACTTCGAGGTCGTCCTCATCGACGACGGGTCGACCGACGGCTGCGTCGAGCTCGTAGAGCGGCGGTTTCCGGATCCCAGGATTCGCGTGCTGCGGCAGGCGCACCGCGGCCTGTCGATCGCGCGGCGGCGGTCGATTGCCGCCTCGACGGGCGAGCTCGTCGCGTTTCTCGATCACGACGATATCTGGCTGCCGCATAAGCTCGAACGTCAGCTCGCCGCCGCGTCAGGGCATCCGGAGGCGGCGTTGTTCTTTTCAGATTGCGTCTACATCGACGAACACGGCAACCCGCTGCGTCGGCTGTCCGACGAGTACCGACTGAACGATCTCGATCTGACCGGGATGAGCGCCTACGCGGAGCTGTTGCGCCGCGGCTGTTTCGTATGGCAGTCGACGGTGCTCGCGCGGACCGCGGCGCTGCGCGCCGTCGATGCCTTCGATCCGGCCTACCGGTACATCGCCGATTACGACACGTGGCTGCGGATGGCGCGCCGCTACGGGCTGCACTACACGCCCGAGGTGCTCGCGAAATGGCGCGTCCATCGCGTCCAGTTCACACAGCGCTGTCCCGAGGTGACGCTGGCCGACCACCGCGCGCTGCTCGGGGCTCTGTATCGGACGGAATCGATCCCGCAGCCGATCCGGATCGCGGTCGGCGATCGTCTGCTCGGCCAGCATCGCGTGTCGTGCCGCTGGCTGCTGAAGCAGGGACGCTACGCGCTCGCGGCGCGCGCGCTGTACGGGATGTTCAGTTATCCGGACCGGTTGTTCGCGTATCTGGTCGGCAAGGTCCTGGAACGGCGACGGCTCGGGCCGGCGCTGCGGATGGCGCTGCGCGCCGTCAAAGGCGCCGTCCGCCTCGGGCGAGGGCGCCGGCGGCCGACGGTCGAGGCCGGCGTCGCTTCCACGCGCGCGGCCCACATCTGGATCGACGGGACGGCGCTCGCCGCGGCCGAGACCGGCTATTTCAATCTGGTTGCCGAGATGATTCGCGCCCTCGCCGCCGGTAGCTCCAATGTCGTGCACGTCGTCGCGACGCCTGCCGGCCGCGCCGCGCTCGAGCGGCGGCTCGGAGGACCGGCCGCCCGGCTGCAGTTTCATCCCTCTCCGCGATACGCACTCGACGGCAGCGGCTTCCGACATATGTCCAACCGCCGATGGGTCCGCGTGGTGCGGTCCGTGCTGCGCGTCGTGGCCGCGCCGCGCGGCGCGCCGCCCGATTCCGATACGATCGAAGTCTTGGTATGGCGCGGCCGCTTCCGCTGGGCCCGTTCGCAGCACGTCGCTCTGGTCCAGGATCTGACGACGAAGATTCTGCCGGAGCTGCACACCGCGGCCAACGTCGCAGAGTTCGATCGCTTCCTCGCGTACGTACGACGACATGCGTCGGCGATCGCGACGGTGTCGGAGCACAGCCGTCAGGACATCGTCGAACGGCTCGCCGTGTTTCCCGACAGCGTGTCGGTACTGCCGATGCCGGTCCATCCGCGGTACCGGATGCCGTTGTTTTCGAAGGCCGCCGCGGCCGCGCACGGCCTCACGCAGCCCTACATTCTCTGCGTCGGCTGCGTCGAGCCGCGCAAGAACCTGCGCCGTCTCGTGCGCGCCTTCGACTTGATCAAAGACGACGACGCGGTGGCGAACCATGTGCTGGCGCTGGCGGGCCCGCAGGGATGGGATGAGGGCTTCGGCCGCTTTCTTCTCGAAAGCGACGCCGCGCCGCGCGTGCGGACACTGGGATTTGTTCCCGGAGAGGATCTGCCGTCGCTTTACCATTTCGCATCGACGGTCGTGTGCGCGAGCGTGTACGAAGGCTTCGGCATTCCGGCACTGGAAGCGATGTGTGCGTCGGCGATCGTCATCGGATCGGCGACGACCGCGCTCGGCGACGTCATCGGCCGCGACGGGATTACGTTCGATCCATACAGCACAGAAGCGATCGCATCGGCGATGTTGCACGCGCTCAGTCTGACGCAGGCCGAAGCGGCGCAGTACCGGCGGCGCTGCCGCGCCCGCGCCGACGCGCTGCTGAGTCGATCGCATCAGATGCCGCTGCTGCCCGGACTCCGCGCCCCGGCTCACGCGGTGGCCACATGACGATTACCATCGTCGTGCCGTTCGTGAACCTGACCGGCGGGATTCGTGTCGTGTTCGACTGCGCGAACTGGCTGCACGACGCCGGACACGATGTCACCGTCGTCTATCCGCTGTGGCCATATCGGTATCATTTCAGCCGCAGCGATCAGTGGTCCGAGTTCCGCCGCGCATTCCGCGCTCCCGTGCGCGTCGACTGGTTCGATCTGCGCTGCCGGCTGGTGCGGGCGCCGCGGATCGCGACCGCCTTTCTGCCGCCCGCTGATCTCGTCGTCGCGACGTCGTGGCCGGTCGTTCACGATGTCGCGCGTTTGCATCCATCGCGCGGAAAGAAGATCCATCTGCTGTTCCATCACGAAGCCGGCACCGGACCAGAGGATCGCATCAGACAGATATACACGCTTCCGTTCCGCCGGATCGTCTTCTCGAGACGTGTGCAGGTGTACCACAACGATCCACGCAAAGGCGCGGACGACGGCCTGGCGGCGTTGACGTGCCTGCGCGCGCGGCTGCCGCACGTGTCCGTTCGCATCTGCGGGACCGTGCCGCCGCGGGTGCTGCCCGGATGGGCACGGTTCGATTTCTGCCCCACCGACGGCGGTCTGCGGCGCCTCTATTCCACGTCGGCCGTGCTGCTGTACCCGAGCCGCTGCGAAGGATTCGGTCTGCCGCCGCTCGAAGCGATGGCCTGCGGCTGTCCGGTGGTGACGACGGATGTCGGCGCGGTCCCCGAGTTCGCGATCGATGGCCGCAACGCCTTCGTCGTCGCCCCGCGCGAGGTCGACGCGATGGCCGATCGGCTCGAGCAACTGCTCGTAGACCCGGCGCTGCGGAAGGCTTTCTCGCGCGAGGGGCGCGCGACAGCCGGCCGCTTCGACATCGCCTGCACCGCGCCGCTCGTTGCGGCCGCGATCACCCGCACCTACACGGGGAAACCGAACCCCGCCGCCAGCTCGCGGAGGACGACGAACGGATTCGCTTCCGACGACGGGCACGGCGCGCCGAACGGACCGGGCGGCACGGCGTACTGCGGCGCGCGCGAACGCGGCGCGGCGAAATCGAGCGCGTCGGCGAGGTTGTTCGCCGTCGCGTCGCGGACCGTCAACGGCTCGAGGCCCCATCGCCATTCGATGAAGCGCAGCACCGACGTGTGATCGAACAGCGTTTCGGCGACGAAGCGCCGGCGCGCCACCGGTGAGACGAGCACGCACGGCACGCGGAAGCCGCGCAGGCCGTCGGCGTCGCCTGCGGCGGCGCTCGCCGGCGGGATCGGCGCCGCCGCGGGCGGCACGTGCTCGAAGAACCCGCCCCATTCGTCGAAGTTGATCACCAAAAGCGTCCGCGGCCACGCCGGGCTGCTCGTCACCGCCGTGTAGACCTCGTTGAGAAACGCTTCACCGTTGCGGATGTCGCCGTGCGGATGATCGTCGCTGGTCGTGCCGGTCAGCTCCTCGACGAAGCGCGGATCGACGTACGACACGTGCGGCAGACGGCCGGTCGCGCACGCCAGCAGAAAGGCGCGATACGGCCGCGCGATCGAGACATACTTCGCGCCCCATAGCCCGAGAAACGGCGCGTCCTGGAAATAATACC
>QHWK01000629.1 GCA_003223775.1 Acidobacteriota bacterium | reverse complement strand
CGCCCGACGGCCGTCTGGCGGCGTCGTTGACCGCGTTCGTCGTCGCCCAATCGCAGCGCGCGCACGGAACCGCCAGCATCGAGACGGGCGATGCGTACAAGGATCAGATCCAGAACCAGTGGAACCAGAATCCGGTCGGCTCGCACCACGCGCGGGAGGCGCAGCCGCACACGCTCGACTGGTTTCTCGAAGTCGAGCGGCACCGCTACGGCGTCTACGCCAGGTGGATGCCCGAGGTGATGGAGTTCTCGGCGCACGCCGGGCAGGACGTGCTCGAGATCGGCGGCGGCATCGGTACCGATCTGGCCCAGTTCGCGGTGAACGGCGCGCGCGTGACCGATCTCGATCTGGCGGCGGGGCACCTGCGCCTCGCCGAGGAGAACTTCCGGCTGCGCGGCCTTCGGGGCCGCTTCCTCCACCACGACGCGGAGTCGCTGCCGTTCGAGGATGCGTCGTTCGACCTCGTGTACAGCAACGGCGTGCTGCATCACACACCGAACACGCGCGCCGTTGTCTCGGGGATCAAGGACGGGCTGCTCGACCGCATGTCGATGGGCGAGATCATGTCGCGGCAGGTCGAGCGATCGGCGAACGAGGCGCGGCCGCTCGTGAAGGTGTACACGAAGCGGCGGGCCGCGGCGTTGTTCCAGGGCTTCGAGCGGGTCGAGATTCTCCAGCGTCAGCTCGAAGCCTATGAGCTCCCCGAAGGGTTCCGGTGGACGTTGCGGGCGAGCGAGGCGATTCTCGGCTGGAACCTGATCGTCAAGGCCACCAAGAGTGTGTAGGGCGGGCGATGTGCGGCATTAACGGCGCGCTCTCGTTCGCCGACGGCGCGTTCCGTGTGACGCCGTCCTACGTCACGTGCATGCGCGACGCGATGCGCCACCGCGGACCCGACGGCGCCGGCTGCTGGATCGACGACGCGCGCCGCGTCGGCCTCGGGCACCGGCGCCTGTCGATCATCGATCTGTCGGCTGCGGGCAGCCAGCCGATGTCGAACGAGGACGGCTCGCTCTGGCTCACCTACAACGGCGAGATCTACAACCACCGCGAGCTCCGCGAGGAGCTCGAGCGCACCGGCCGCCACCTGTGGAAATCGCATCACTGCGACACCGAAGTGATCCTCCACGCCTTCGAGGAGTGGGGCATCGACTGCCTGTCGCGGTTCCGCGGCATGTTCGCGTTCGGATTGTGGGACGCGCGCGCGCGGCAGCTGTGGCTCGTCCGCGATCGCATCGGCATCAAGCCGCTGTACTACAGCGTCCACCACGGCCGCCTGACGTTCGCCTCCGAGATCAAGGCCCTGCTGAAGGATCCCGATCAGCACCGCGCGATCGACGAGACGGGCCTCTTCCACTACCTGTCGTTTCTCACGACGCCCGGTCCGGCGACGCTGTTCGACGGCATCAACAAGCTGGCGCCCGGCACGTGGCTGCGCGTGGACGACGACGGCACGCTGACGCACCACCGCTACTGGGACGTGTGGGACGACGTCTCGACGATGATGGACGACGGCGAGGATCGGATTGCCGAGCGCGTGCTCGCCGAGCTGCGCACGTCGGTCAGCCTGCGGAAGGTGAGCGACGTGCCGGTCGGCGTCTTCCTCTCGGGTGGGATCGATTCGAGCACCAACGCCGCGCTCTTCTCCGAGGGGGAGTCGTCGCCCGTGCGGACCTTCTCGATCGGCTACGCGGGCGCGTACCGCACGTACCAGAACGAGCTGACCTACGCGCGCGAGATGGCGCAGCGCGTCGGCGCCGATCATCACGAGTACCTGATCACCGCCGGCGACGTGATGCTCTTCCTGCCGCACATGGTGCAGCTGCAGGACGAGCCGATCGGCGATCCGGTGTGCGTGCCGCTCTTCTACGTCTCGAAGCTCGCGCGCGATCACGGCGTCGTCGTCTGTCAGCTTGGCGAAGGCGCCGACGAGCTGTTCGTCGGCTATCCGAGCTGGATCGAGGCGCTGAAGCGGCAGCGATGGAACGACGTGCCGATGCCGGGCGCGATGAAGTCGCTCGGCTGCGGCGCGCTTGCCGCGCTCGGCTACGATCGCACGGTCCATCTCGAGTGGCTGCGGCGCGGATCGCGCGGCGAGCCGATCTTCTGGAGCGGCGCCGAGGCGTTCACGCACCTCGAGAAGCGCCGCCTGCTGTCGCCGCGCCTGCTGCGCTCGCTCGGCAACCTGACCTCGTGGGACGCGATTCGCCCGATCCGCGAGCGGTTCGAGCGCCGCGCGCCCGAGCCCTCGCACCTGAACTGGATGTCGTACGTCGATCTGAACCTGCGTCTGCCGGAGCTCCTGCTCATGCGCGTCGACAAGATGACGATGGGCGTGAGCCTCGAGGGGCGCGTGCCGTTCCTCGATCACCGCTTCGTCGGCCTGGCGTTCAGCATCCCGAGCGCGCTCAAGACGAAGCACGGCACGCTGAAGTACGTGCTGAAGAAAGCGGTCGACGGCATCGTGCCGCGCAATCTGATCGAGCGGCCCAAGCAGGGCTTCGGCGTGCCCGTGAACGAGCTGTTCGAGGGGCCGCTGCAGCGGATGGCCGAAGCGGAGCTGCAGCGGTTCTGCGCGGAGACCGACCTGCTCGACGCCGATGAAGTCGCGCGCGTGATGCAGAGCGCGGACGGATCGAAGCGCTGGTATCTGATGAACCTCGCGATGTGGTGGCGGACCTTCATCGCGTGAGCGGCCGCCTGACCATCGTGCGCCCGGGCGTGCCGATTCCGTCGGCCGCGGCAGGCGAGACCGTCGTGCCGTTCGACGAATTCGCCGCGTGGGTGCGCAGCGGCGCCGTCCTCGCGCACGTCGGGCGGCACGTCGAGGGGCGGCTGCTCGTACATCGGATCGAGACGGCGGGACGGCCGCTGCCGCTCGCGCTCGCGCTGCGCGCGATGAGCCGCGGCTCCGTGCGGCTCGAGGATCGCCGCGGCCGCACGCGCGCGCTGGACGTCGGCCTGCTGGCGCGCTGGACGGCGCAGCTCGCCACCGAGCCGTTTCGCGTGCCGGCGCTCCTGCGGAGGGTCGAGCGGGAGGTCGCCGCGATCGAAGCCGGCGCCGCGCACGATCGGCGGCCGCCGGCGCCGCTCGACCTGTCGGCCTCGCCGTTGTATCTGCGCACGGATCTCAGCTTCGGCGTCCGCGCGGGCGGCTCCGTCGCGCACATCGCCGGCGTCGTCAACGAGCTCGATGCGTTCACCGGCCCCGTCGTCGTCCTCACGACCGACGACATCCCGACGCTGACGCGCCGCGCGCAGGTGCACCACGTCGCGCCGCGGGAAGCGTTCTGGAACTTCAGGGAGCTGCCGGCGTTCCTGCTGAACGACGCGTTCGACGCCGCCGCGAACGCCGTGCTGACGGCGAAGCCGGCGTTCGTGTATCAGCGCTACAGCCTGAACAACTACGCCGGCATCCGCATCGCACGCCGCCGCGGCGTCCCCTTC
>QHWK01000628.1 GCA_003223775.1 Acidobacteriota bacterium | reverse complement strand
CACGCCCGCGGCTCATTCACGGGTGCGTCGCAGGACCGCGCCGGTCTCTTCGAGGCCGCCAACGGCGGCACGCTTCTCCTTGACGAAATCGGCGATATACCGCCGGCGATGCAGGTCAAACTGCTCCGCGTCCTGCAAGAACGCGAGGTGCGGCGAGTCGGTGTGCGCAACGCACTGCTTCAGGCCCAGAAATTCGGCGCGCGCATTACCGTGCCAGGCACCGTCCAGCGTCTCGGGATTAACGCCGGCGTTCGCATCATCACACTCGCCGACGGCACGAAGATTCGCGGCAAGTCCATCCTTGTCGCGACGGGTGTCGAGTATCGCCGGCTCGATGTGCCGCGTCTGAGTGAGTTCGAGGGTGCCGGGGTCTACTATGCCGCGACGGACACGGAAACAAAGCTCTGTCGCAATGAGGACATCGTCGTCGTGGGCAGCGGCAATTCGGCGGGGCAGGCCATCGTGGCGCTGTCGCGATACGCGCGGCGTGTGCACGTCATCGCGCGCTCTCGGGATCTGGGGAAGAGCATGTCGCGATACCTCGTGGATCGCGTTGAGCAAATGGAGAACGTCCAGATTCACCGAGGCGCCGTCGTGACCGCTTTGGAAGGAGACGGTCATCTCGAGGCGGTCGGCATCCGCGACGATGCCGGGGCCGAGATGCGGATCAAGACGCCGGCGCTATTTCTCTTCATCGGGGCCGATCCGCACACCGAATGGCTGAGTGGCTGCGTGCAGCTTGACAAGAAGGGTTTCGTCCTGACCGGCGCGGCCGTGTCCCACGACGCGGTGCGCAGCGATCTCTGGCGCGCTCAAGGACGGACGCCGTTTTTCCTCGAGACGAGTCTGCCTGGCGTGTTCGCCGCGGGAGATGTTCGGAGCGGATCGGTCAAACGCTGCGCGTCGGCGGTCGGCGAGGGCGGCATGGCGGTCAGCTTCATCCATGCATCCCTCGACGCCGCCGCGTCGGTGAAGGATGCCTCTACATCGGGGAACTAGGCCGCTTCGTCAGCTGCTCATCCCTGGAGGGAGATCGCCGTAGCAGCCCAAGGCATATCGATCGCTCTTAACTGGCAACCTGGCTTGTCAAGCCATCTAAGCGGTGGCGCACCTCGTCCGGCACATTGAGTTCGGCCGCGGCGAGGTTTTCTCGAAGATGCGCCAACGACGAGGTGCCTGGAATGAGAAGAATGTGTGGCGCACGGCGAAGCAGCCACGCGAGCGCGACTTGCATTGGCGTCGCGCCAAGGCTGTCTGCCACATCGGATAACGTGGATGACTGAAGGGGTGTGAATCCGCCGAGCGGAAAAAACGGCACGTAGGCGATTCGATCACCGGCCAGACAGTCGATCAATGCATCGTCATGTCGATAGGCGACGTTGTACTGGTTCTGCACGCACACGATCTTGCAGATCCGCCGTCCCTCGGCAATCTGCGCAGGCGTCACGTTGCTCAACCCGATGTGTCGCACCAGTCCCTGCCGCTGGAGGTCGGCGAGCGCAGTCAGGGGCGGTTCTATGGACGCCTCTGTGCCGAGCATGTTGCGAAGGTTGACCACGTCGACCACGTCGAGAGACAGATTTCGCAGGTTGTCGTGCACCGCTTGCTTCAACTCGGCGGGAGACGACGCAGCGAGCCACGACGCATCCTCTCCACGCCTGGCGCCGATTTTTGTCACGATGACGAGATCGTCGGGGTACGGATGTAGCGCTTCACGGATCAATTGGTTGGTGATGTGCGGGCCGTAGTAGTCGCTGGTGTCGATGTGGTTCACACCGGACGAGACGGCTTCGCGCAAGACGGCCACCGCCGTCTTCGGATCGCTGGGCGGCCCGAATATCCCTGGGCCGGACAGCCGCATCGCGCCGTAGCCAAGCCGCCTGACGAGCCGATCGCCGAGGCGGAATGCGCCGGCGGGTTCAACGCTAGACATAGATCACCAGACTCTCATCGTACGCGAAACACGGCGAGACGGGTCCGTCTCGTGACACCCACGCGGTGTTGGATCAAGCCGGTAGTGGCGGATATTGTGCCGTGTAGATTCATTGCGGACCACAAGTGGCGACACGTGTTGTTCTCGATCACGCAGGATTCCCAGGCGACCAGCAGCCGCATCTCGAACAGGGTTGGCAGCAAAACTACTGGCAACCGCTGCAGCAGATGCTGGCGTGAGCTAGCAGGCGGACTGAGAGCCGGCGCTCTCGAGTTCATCTCGGCACTTGGCCAAGATGCTCGTCCACCCGCGTTCATGTCGTTCGGCGGCTGGCGCATCCGGGAGGCTCACATGCACGAGCGTCACTCGTGTGCCATCTTCAACGTCCTCGAACGTGACGGTCACTTCTGTGTCGTTGCCGTTTGTCGCCGCTGACGCCCAGGTAAACCGCAGACGCGCCGGGCGCTCAATCTCCACGTATCGCCCGCGATGATCATACGAACCCTTGGCGTTCGCCATGACGACGCGGAAGGCTCCGCCGACCCTGGGATCGACCTCCACTGATTCCACATGCGTGTCGCCGGCACAGAGGAATCGGGCCAGACGATCGGCGGTCAGCCACGCATCGAACGCCTTGTCGCGCGCGACCTTGATCGTGGTCGTCACTTCGGCCCGGGCCTTCGCCGTCACGGACGCCCCTCGAGATCGGCCTTCAGGCGAGCCATGGCGCGCTCCCAAAACAACGTTTGACGTGCGATCCAGTCACGAGCCGCGCGGAGTTCCTCCACGCGAGCGCGGATGACATGATCGCGGCCAAGGATCTCGCGCGAGACCAGGCCGGCTCGCTCCAGCACTTTGACATGCTTCGATACGGCAGCCAGCGAGATGTCGAACTCCTCGGTCAGCTCAGTGACGCCTCGGCCCTTACGAATCGTGGCCTCAAGGATGCGGCGGCGCACGGGGTGGGCCAGCGCACCGAAGGCGTGATCGAGATTCACCGCGGCACGAGCCGCGGTCACACGCGCCGCTCCGCGACTTGCTTGAGCCGACGAAGATCCGCCGCAAGGGAGCGACGCATCGCGAATGTCAGGAGCCACCGCGGCGCAAAACCTGGTG
>QHWK01000627.1 GCA_003223775.1 Acidobacteriota bacterium | reverse complement strand
GCCTCGACGTCTCGTTCTTCATCGCGTACGTCGGCCAGGGCGAGCTGACGGCCGCCGGCTACGACGCCGCGTACAAGGCCGCCGTCGCGAAGTTCGACGCGGTCCACCGTCTCACCGAGCAGATTGCGCCGAGGGAGATCGAGCTCGCGCTCACGCCGGCCGACGTCGTGCGCATCGCGAAGAGCGGCAAGAAGGCCGCCGTCATCGGCGTCGAGAACGGCTATCCGATCGGCACCGATCTCGAGCGCGTCAAGGAGTTCTACGATCGCGGCGGCCGCTACATGTCGCTCGCGCACAACGGCCACAACCAGCTCGCCGACTCGCACACCGGCGAGGCCTCGAACGAATGGAAGTGGGGCGGGCTGTCGCCGCTCGGGCGCGAGGTGATTCAGGAGATGAACCGCCTCGGCATGATGGTGGACGTCTCGCACCCGTCCAAGGGCGCGATGCTGCAGATGATCGGCCTCTCGCGCGCGCCGGTGATTGCGTCGCATTCCTCGATCCGCCGCCTCGCGAACCAGTCGCGCAACATGGACGACGAGATGCTGACGGCGATGAAGACCAGCGGCGGCGTCGTGCAGATCAACGCCGTCGCCGACTTCATCAAAACGGACCCGAAGGAGCGCGCGCCGGCGATCGCCGCGCTCGGCGACGAATTCGGGATCGGGTCGGGACGCGGCGGGGCCGGCGGCCGGGGCGGCCGCGGCGGCGCACCGGCGCCTGAAGCCTTCCGGTGTCCGGTCGAGGGCGCGGCCCCGTCGCCAGGCGGACGCCAGGGCGGGCGCGGCGACGCGCGCCTCGACGCGCTCTCACCCGAGCGGCGCGCCGAGTTCGATCGCCGGATGGCGCAGATCGATCGGCAGTACCCGGCGGCCGGCCGCGCGACGGTGAAGGACTACGTCGATCACATCGACTACGCGGTGAAGCTGATGGGCATCGACCACGTCGGCATCGCGTCGGACTTCGACGGCGGCGGCGGCGTGGAGGGGTGGAACAGCGCGGCGGAGACGTTCAACGTGACGCTGGAGCTCGTGCGGCGCGGCTACACCGAGGAACAGATCGGAAAGATCTGGAGTGGCAACTTGCTTCGCGTGTGGAGCGAGGTGGAGAAAGCGGCGCGGCGGTGAAAAGGGAAGCAACCACAGAGCACACAGAAACCACAGAGCGTAACTTTCTCTCTGTGACGATCGGCGGAGACAGCGGCACAGCAAGACGTGGGTGCCGATCTCTGTGGTTGCTTTCCGTCGCTCTCGTTACCTGAGCTTCGCGGCCCGCCCTTTGATCGTCGCGGCCAGCGCGTGCAGGCGCATCGCGTCGCGGCCGGATGCGGACCCCGCGTCGCGATCGATCTGCCCCGCGAGCGTCTCGAGCTGATCGACGACCGCCGCCGCGTTCTTGTCCTTCGCCGACCGCACCTCGTCCGCCCGTTCGAGCGCCGACGTGATCGCCCGCGCGCGCTCGGGCGCGATCGCTTTGGCGCGCGCCAGCTGATCCACATACGCACGCGCGACCGGCGTGCTCGGCGGCCACGCGATCTTGGTCTGCAGCTGCGTGTTCACCTCTTCGGAGCGCACGAGCGCCGCCGCGTCGATCTCGTTCTGCGACAGGTGCTCGGTCGGCTTCAGCCGGAAGACATCGATCCCGCGCGCGATCTCCGAGCCGTAAATCGCGCCGTTGTACCAGTAGGTCGACCAGAAGCCGGCGGTGATCAGCGTCTTCGCGTCCACCGGGCCGCGATCGAAGTACGCGATCTCGATCGGGTGCGCCGAGTCGGTGAAGTCGAACATCGACAGGCCGCCCTGATACCACGCCTGCACCATGATGTCCCGCCCCGGCACCGGGACGAGCGAGCCGTTGTGCGCGACGCAGTTCTCCGTCTCGGTCTGCGCCGCCGGCATCTTGTAGTAGCCGCGGAACTGCAGCTTCCGATCGACGATGTCGAAGATCGCGTCGGCGCCCCAGTTCGGCGGATCCGTGGCGCGGCAGCGCGGCCGCGTGCCGCCGCCCCACTCGTCGGTGAAGATCACCTTCGTCCCGTCGTTGTTGAACGTCGCCGAGTGCCAGTACGCGAAGTTCTTGTCGGCGGCGTCGTCGAGGCGCACCGGGTGCACGGGATCGGAGATGTCGAGCAGGATGCCGTTGCCCGAGCAGGCGCCCGCCGCGAGGCCGATCTCGGGGAACACGGTGATGTCGTGGCACTGATTCGTCACGCGCGACGGCTGCGCGCCGGGGCCGCGCTCGCCGCCCTTCTCGAGGCCCGCGATCGCGCCCGACTTCGGATCGGCGAAGATGCGCGGCCGGTTGACGATCGCCGCCTTCTCGGGGGAGGCGAGCGGCACCTTGATCACGTCGATGCTGAAGAGCGCGGTGTTCGGATCCTCGTCGGGCTTGAGGCCCGAACAGCCGGCGAGCTCGTCGGCCGAGCGTACCGAGCTCGTGCCCGATCCATAGACGTAGAGGTTCGCCTGATCCCTGGGATCGACGACGAGCGTGTGCGTGTGCGATCCGCGGCACGTCTGGATGGCGGCGATCTGGCGCGGCTTGCTCAGGTCCGTGATGTCGAAGATGCGGACGCCGCGGAACCGCTCGGTGCTCACCGGCGTCGCGACGCCCTGCGTGCCGCAGTCGAGCCGCCCGCGCGTCTGCTCCACGGACATGAAGAGCAGGTTGCCGTGCACCGAGACGTCGCCCTGCCCGCCCGGGCAGACGATCGACGCCGCGAGCTTCGGCTTCGTCGGCCGCTCGATGTCGAGCGTGTTGAACCCGTGGAAGCTGCCCATGAAGAGGTGCGTGCCGCTGAACGCCAGGTCGGAGTTCGCGAACGCGAGCATGTTCGCGAAGCGCGGATCGGGCGGCTCGTTCGGGTCGGGCGGCGGCAGGTTGGGATCGCGCTCGGGCGGCGTCGGCGTGCCGGCCGGCTGCTTCGGATCGAAGAAGCCCGCCGGGTTCGACAGGCTTGCCACGCGCTCGAGGCCACGAATCGCTTCGCCGGCATCGTGCAGGCCGGCCTTGAGGCCCACGCGCGGATCGTTGGTCGATTGAGCGGCAGCGCCGGCCACCAGCAGCAGCGCGGCGCCGAACGAGAGCATGCGTGACGTCATCGAGGACCTCGGGTTCCGAAATGGTTCGGGATTCGATGGCGACCCTGAAAGGGTCGCCCTACATACGCGTGTAGGGCATACGCGTGTAGGGCGACCCTTTCAGGGTCGCCTCTGCGT
>QHWK01000626.1 GCA_003223775.1 Acidobacteriota bacterium | reverse complement strand
CTCGGCAAATGGGTCGGCGGCTTCCCCATCGAGCGCACCTACGCCGAATGGTCGTCGAGCCGGTACGCCGATCGGCCGGGCAACGGCAACTTCGATCCGCAGTTCAAGCGCGACTGCCAGACCTGCCACATGCAGCAGGATTACGGAAAGCCGGGCACCGCGCACACGCTCTATCACGACGGCGCGCCGATGCCGCCGCTCGAGGGGCCGTCGGCGATCGACGGCCCGACGCGCGTGCACTTCAGCCATCATTTCGTCGGCGGCAACGCCTACGTGCCGGGCCTCATCGGCGCAGCGCTCGACGAGGGCGGAAACGTCGAGCCGTATCCCGAGCTGTCGGTGTTCAGCTTCTCGTCGTCGAACGACACGAGCGTCTATCACAACGCCTACTGGATGAACGCGGGCCACCGCGGCGCGATCACGCAGCAGGCGCGCCTCGCGTGGGAGCGGCTGCGCAACGTCCTCGATCTCGACGTCCGTGGCCCCGCGACCATCGCCGCCGGAACGAGCGCGCCGCTCTCCGTCTCGGTGACCAACAGCGGCAGCGGCCACAACTTCCCCACCGGCTTCCCCGAGGGGCGCATCGCGTGGGTCGCGATCTCCGCGTTCGATCTCGCCACGGGCCGCGAGCTCCCGATTCACGATTCGTTCTGGAACCGCACGTCGATCGGCGTCGGCCGTCTGACGAAGACCGATATGCTCGATCCGTCGTTTCCGCAGTGCGGCTGGAAGGTGCCGGCGGGCTCCGCCGATCCGTACGCGTATCAGTTCAAGGCGGTGGCGACGATCGGCGACGACTGCCCGACGCTCGAGCTCGTCTACGCGACGCCGCGCAACCTCGCGACGAACGCCGCAGGCCAGCCGATCGACGCGCGCGGCATCGTCATCGACAAGCAGAATCCGGACGCGCTGCCGATCTTCCGCGATCTGAACGGCAACGGCGATCACTTCGACGACGCCTTCCTGCGCGACACGCGGCTGCGGCCGCTGCCGCATGCAGGCGCGAACGTCACGCTCGATCGCTACTCGGTCGTCGTGCCGCTCGGCACCGCCGGGCCCATTGCCGTGTCGGCCGCGGTGTACTATCAATCGCTCGAGGCGATCGTCGCGAAGAAGTTTCTCGGCAACCTCGTCGACACCGACACCGATTTCGTGCTCGAACCGTGCGTCCTCGGCGGGGCGTGCGACTGCCGTCGCCCGTCTTCCGAGCCGGCCGTCGTCGAAGGGGCGCCGCCGGTGCCGATGGAAGTGCGCAACTGGGTGATGCGCGTGAGCGGCGGCGCGCGCGGCGACGAGTCGCCGACCGTCGCGGCGATCTACCCGAGCCCCGACGCGACGGACGTCTACGCATCGGTGGTGCCGAAGGCGTCGTTCTCCGAGCCGGTGGCGAACGTGAACGACACGACGTTCACGCTCGTCGATGCCGCCGGCGCGCGCGTGCCGGCGTCGGTCCACCAGATCGGCGACGGCACGTGGGGGCTGTTTCCGGATCGCATCTTCCTGAAACGCGGCGAGACCTACACGGCGCGCCTCGCGGCCGGCGTGTGCGCCGACGCGGGGCGCTGTACCTCGCGAGTGTTCGGGTGGACGTTCACCGTGGCGAAGAAGAAGGACGACGAGAAGGGCGACACGACGATTCCCGACGGCTTCCCCGCCGCGGGCGGCCGACGTCAAACAACCGAAAGGATACGATGATGGCGACGACTCGACAGATCTGCGCGGTGTGCTGCCTGGTGATGGCTCTGGCGTTCGCGCCGCGAGCGGCGCACGCGCAGAACCGGCTTGGCGGACATTTCGGCGCGGTCTTCCCGCTGGTGACGCGCGCGGGCGGCACGACGGTGACGCTCGCCGACGATTTCAGCATCGGCTTTCCGATGGGCATCACGGTGAAGACGAGCGACCAGTGGGCGTTCGATCTCGAGCTCGTGCCGTCGATTCAGAACGATCCGCTCTCTGTCGGCCTTACCGTCCATCCCGGCATCATTCGCGCGCTGTCGAACGGCTACGCCGCGGGGCTGCGCATGGCGTTCGACGTCAACCAGGCGTCGTGGGGCTTCACGCCGCTCGTGAACAAAGCGTTCCCGGTGCCGGGGCGGCCGTACGCGTTCTTCGTCGAGGGCGTGCTGCCGATCCGCTTCCAGGCGGATCCCGCGGGCGGCAACCGCACGTCGATCGGCCTCGCCGCGCACGTCGGCATCGGTTTCTAGCGGAGGAACGCGTTCGAGCCGGTTCTCGGAGCGGCACATCGAACCGCGTTCGAGCGTGCTTGAGCGAAGAATGCCCCGCTGAAAGAGAGGTTGCCGAGAAGCGACGCTCGATGTGACCATTCGGGCCGTGAGCATCATCGTTCCCGACGAAGAGACGCTGACGGTGTGGATCGCGACGGCGTACGACGTCTGCCGCGACGAGCTGCGACGCGAGCCCGATCCGGCATACCTCGCGTCGATGATCCACGTCGCGGCGACGCCGCCGCCCGAGGGCGGCAGCAAGGAGGCGATGATCCGCGTGACGCGCCTCTCGCCGGAGTGGCACGCGCTGCACGATCGGCCCCAGCTGCCCGAGGCGCCGCCGCGCGCCAGCGTCTGCGGCGTACAGACGCATTTTCAGGGAATCTGGTACGAGACCCGCGAGTTCGGCCGCTTCCCGGGCGCGTTCCTCGCGCTGCTCGCCGACGACGATCGCGCAGCGGCGATCGCGCAGCACCAGGCGGCCGGCGACACGCACGTCACGATGGATCTGACCGGCGCCTACCGCGAGCCGGCCGCGATCTATCCCGAGCGCCTCAAGAACGGCCACGACTGGTCGAACGATCTGCCTGGCATCAAGGCGCGCGTGCGTGAAGCGATCGTGGCCGGCCTCTTCGTCGACATCGCGCTCGGCGGCGACGGCCGCAGCGTCAACGACAACCCGTCGTTCGGCCAGTACAACGATCCGGTCGGGGACACCTACGGCCACGAATGGCTGATGGCGAATCTCGAGCGCATCGTCACGGCGTTTCGCGGCGACGCCGGCAGCGAAGCGCCCGACGGCGAGGATCTGACGCGCTACATGCTGTTTCGTCCGGGGTACGACGGTGTGTTCTTCGGCTGGGGCGATCCGCCCGGACAGCCCGATCGGCAGCCGGCGCGCGTGCTCGCGTTCGGCGCGAAATTCCGATCGATTCTCCCCGACG
>QHWK01000487.1 GCA_003223775.1 Acidobacteriota bacterium | reverse complement strand
TTCGCCATGATCACGGCCGACTCGCCAATCCAGGAGCCGGCGCCGATCCGGACCAACTGCTCGTCGTCGCCCTGCTCGCGAATGGGACGCGACGTGTCGTCGATGCGATGCGTCTTCGCGCCGCTCGGGATGTGGACGCCCGACGCCAGCAGCACGTCCTGTTCGAGGTGCACGCGTCCGAGGTGGCAGCCGGGGCCCACGTAGGCGCGCGCGTCGAGCCGCGCGTCCGCGCGCGAGAGCAGCACGCCGAACTCGATGACGGCTGTCTTGTCGCAGAACGCGATCGTGTGCGACAGGTACGCGCGCCGGATGTACTGCCCGACGACGCCGGGCACGAGCGCGAGCAGCTGCGACGATCCCTGGAGCGCGCGGTCGCGCCCGAGCAGCCGCGACCGAATCGCGAACGACACCAGCAGCGGCGCCACCGCCACGTGCGCGGCCCCGCGCGCAGCCGTCTTCATCGCCTCACGAACCGTCATGCGCAGCGCTCCGTCAGCGGCTGGCGAACGGGCCGCGGGTGAATGGCCACGAGCTCTCGATAGATCTGTTCGACCGCCGCCATGCGCGCATCGAACGACAGCGTCGTCTCGACCCGAAGGCGCGCCCGAATCACGCGCTTCATCGTCTGTCCGCCGTCGACGAGCGCGCGTTCGATTGCGGCGGTGAGCGCCTCGACGTCGCCGCACGGCACGACGAGGCCGTGGACGCCGTGCTCGACGATCTCGGCCGTCCCGCCCGCCGAGGTCGCGACCACCGGCGTTTCGAGCGCCATCGCCTCGAGGACGGCGTTCGACGTCCCTTCGTAGTCCGACGACTGGACGAAGAGATCGCTCGCGTGATGCACGGCCCCGATGTCGTCGCAGTGGCCGAGCAGGCGGCAGGCGCCCGGCAGCATGTGCGCGGCCTGCCCGGCGAGCTCCTCGCGCAGGCTGCCGTCGCCGGCGATCACCAGGCAGATCGCCGGATGCCGCTCGCGAAGCGCGGCGCACGCGCGGATCAGCAGATCGAACCGCTTCTGCGGCTCGAGGCGCCCGATGGCGCCGATGACGACGTCGTCGGCCTTCAGCCCGAGGGCCGCGCGCGAGCTCGCCTCGCGCGACCGATCGCGGCGGAACGCGCGATGGTCGATCCCGTTCAGGACGACGCGCACGTGCGACGGCGTCGCGCCGCGGCGAATCAGCTGCGATCGAATCTCGCCGGACACGGCAATGGCGATCGGAAAGCTCGCGACGACGCGTTTGTCCAGCGGGTAGTAGACGAACCGTTCGCGCCGGCTGTGGCCGGTCCAGCCGTGCGACGTCCCGAGCGGGATCGTCCCCTCGCTGCGCGCGAGCAGCGCCGCCAGCAGATTCGTCTTGTAGTCGTGTCCGTGCACGATGTCGATCGCCCGCTCGCGGACGACGCGGCGAAGCGCCGGCCAGATCGCGCGATCGAACGAGTGCCGCTCGACCACCTCGACGTAATCGATGCCGAGAGGATCCGCGCGGCGGTCGATGCCGAAGACCTCGTCGCGCGCGTCGCGCAGATAGCAGACGGTGACGGCGAAGCGGTTCGGATCGCTCCGCTGGGCGCCCATCAAAATCGTCTTCTCCGGGCCGCCGCCCGTCCCGCGGACGCTGCGAAGCTCCAGAATGCGAATCGGGTTCGACACCAGCGATCCTCCTTACGACTCCGCGGGGCGGCTGTGCCGCACCGTGTGGCCGGCGCGCGCGACGAGCGCGAGCGCGCGCCCGACGTCGTACACCGCCGCGACCGCCAGCCGCTGACACGCCGTCAGGAGCGTCAGCCCGCGCGTACCTGCCTTGCGCCACGCGCGCAGCGCCGCCAGCGCGATCACGCCGGCGATCGACGCGAGCACGATCGCGATCGCGAACGGACCGCTCCACGCGATCAGGCCGAGCGCGCCGGCGGCGATGAGCAGCAGATCGACCACTGGAATGAGCAGGCTGACGATCGACCGGAACGAGAGCGGGCTGCGCAGCGTGACGCGCGCGTTGTCGCGGCCGCGCCACAGCTCGCCGACGAACAGCTCGCGCAGCGTGCTCGCGTCGCCGAAATGCGTGTTGTACAGGCGGTCGTCCGACACGAGGCGATACCCGGCGGCGCGAAGACGCGCGCACAGATCGACGTCCTCGCACGTGTCGAGGCCCGTGTCGAAGCCGCCGAGCGTCTCGAAGGCGTCGCGGCGCACCCCGAGATTGCCCGACCCGAGCCACTCGACGTCGCGGCGCCCGCGCGGGTGGCCGCGAAGCGCGTCGTACTGCCGCTGCACCCACGTGCCGGGCACCGGGGAGTGGCACAGCGCGCCGGCGGCGCGGACGCCCGGCTCCGCGAGCGCGTCGACAGCCACGCGCGCCCACTCGGGCCGGATCTCGTGATCCGCGTCGATGAAGGCGAGGACCTCGCCGCGCGCGGCGTGCGCGGCGCGGTTGCGAAGCTCGCCGACGCGAAGCCCCGGCAGCGTCAGGACGATCGCGCCCGCGGCGTCGGCGACCTCGCGCGACCGGTCCGTCGATCCGTTGTCGGCGACGACGATTTCCAGGCACTCGCGCGGGTAGTCGTTGGCGGCAATGCTCCGCAGGCAGCGCTCCAGCATCTCGGCGCTGTTGCGGACCGGGATGATGAACGAGACGATCGGCGTCACCGCCGCGCTCCCTGCGACGCCGGCCGCTGCGGCAGCGCGGTCGTCGCGCCGCGCGCGGCGGGATTGACGCTTTCACGCGCAATCGCCCAGCCGGATCGCGCGTTCAGATCGTCGGCCATCGTCACGTGGTCGGTTTCGTCCGCCATCAGCCGGGCGATCGCTTCGGGCGCGGTCGCGTCGCCGAGCCCGTCGCAGATGAAGAGCAGCAGGCGCGCCTCCGGTCCGTAGTAGCCCTCGAAGGGCCGGACGAAATCGGGATTCGCCGGCGTCGGCACCGAGAAGGTCGCGGCCGCCATATCCGCGAACGTCTGGAAGTAGATGATGCGGCGATCGGGCGCCCACCAGCCGGCGGCGACCAGATACGGCGCCTCGCGATCGCGCTCGCGCGGCCACTGCGGGTGCGTGAACAGATTCAGCTGCAGCCGCGCAATCCGGTTCCGCATCGTCGCGCCGGCGCTGGCGAAGTTGTACGCCGGCGTCACCTGGCCGTGCTGCATCACGCGGTCGATCGCCCACGCGACGTAGGACTGCTCCCAGAGCGAGATCCACATGAACTTGTCGTACGGTGGCTTTCCATCCTCGGGCCGGCGGCGCGGAAACAGCGTCTCCAGCCGTCCGGAGTAGAACGAGGTCGCGTACTGATCGAGATACGTGAGGTTGTTGACGACCTTCGACGCGAGATACGCCTTCATCGGGCTCGCGTCGGGCAGATACGCGGCGGCGTCGCCGAGATTACGCAGCCCCCAGCCGATGCCGCGCACTTCGTTGCCGATGAGCAGTCCCTGCGCGCCCTTGCGGTTGTCGTCCGACGAGAACGAGCCGATCAGGCAGAAGTTCGCCCAGAAGGCGACCTCGTCGGCGAAGAAGCGATCGCCGGTCAACAGGTATGGCACGAATGCCAGCGACGGCTGGTGCGCGATGTCGCCCGGCTCGGCGCGGTGCTCGAGATGCCCCTGCGGGCCGGTGAATCCGTTGTCCTTCCAGCGGGGATCGAGCCAGTAGTAGCCGTTCCCGCGTGCGTCGATGCTCGGCATCGAGCCGTCCGGATTGCGAACGTGGATCCCCCAGCTGCCGGCGAGCTCGCCGTGGCGCAGCACGTAGTCGCGGTGCGGCGCGGTCTTGTGCACGAGGAAGCGCGCGGTCCAATCGGGATACGGCGCGAGCTCCGGACGGCCCGAGTGCGCGTTCATCGGCACGGTGAGATCGCCGAAGCCGAGGATGCCGAACCCGGTGCCGCTCACGCCGCCGCCGGTCAACGCGCGCGGCGTTGCCGCAATCGTCGAGAGATATGCCGGCAGGGCGCGCGCGGCGACGAACGGCGCGGTGTCGAAAGTGACGTACGACTCGGTCGCGCCCGTGAAGAACACTCTGCGCCAGCGCGCGAGGTACTTGTGCGCGACGTTCGCCTGACGAAAGACGGTCTGCCCGCCGATCGCGATCGACGCCTCGTAGGTGATCTCGTCGGCCGACGCGACGTCGAGGCAGTTCTCGACCGCGACGTCCACGCGATGGCCGCCGCCGGCGAACGATCGCACGTCGAAGATCACGCGGAGAAACGGATGGTCCCCCGGCGCGACCACGGCGCGGCTCTCCGAGACGAGCGGCCCCTGCAGCCAGAAATCGGAGCGACCCGACGGCAGCTGCGCGACGTACGGGCGGCCGCCGATCGTGAGCGTCACCGACACCGGCGGGACGCCGGCGGTCAGCGCACCAACGCCGGACGACGACCGCTGGATCGCGAAGCTCCCGGCGTACGGAATCTTCGACGAGACGACGGCGAACCGAATCGAGCCGTCTGGCCAGCGGACCTTCACGTCGGTCTGCGTCGGCAGCGAGCCGATCTGGACGCCGTCGGCCGCCGCGCCCTGCGGGAGCGCCAGGCCGAAGGTCGCCCAGCCGGCGGTGAAGCTGTATCGCGCCAGCGCGGTCTCGGCGTTCGCAGTCCGCGCGGAGAACACGGCGAGCATTGCGACGCTGAGCGCGCCTCGAAGAAGGATCCGCATCATGTCGGGGTGACGAAAATGTCCTGCGTTCAGGGGCAAGAGGTGTGCCGTTGACGCGGGACGCGGAAAGCGCGCCCGATGGTGCGCACGCGGACCGTCATGACAAATCCGGCATCGGCAAGTCCGCCGCACGTGGAACAGAAGTCTGCCAATCCGCGGATTCTTGACCCGCTTCTCGCGCTCCGGTGCGAATTCCCCCGCGAGAAATCGCGTTTTCGGCGCGACCGCCAATCGCCAACCTGGCGATGGCTTTGCTCATGGAGAGGCGGACCTCGAAGGTCCGCTCCATGCTTCGCAGCCTCTTCATCCTGTCGATTCTGGTGCCCGGCTTCGTCGCGGCCCTACGCAATCGGTACGCCGCGCTGCTGATGTACCTCTGGTTCGCGCTGTTCCGGCCGCAGGACTGGCTGTGGATCGACATCACGTCGCTGCGGCTGTCGATGGTGCTCGGCGTCATGCTGCTCGTGCCGTCGATCGCGACGGGGCTTTTGCCGAACATGAGCCATCCGCTGACGGTCGGGATGGCGCTCTTTTTGACTTCGTCGCTCGTCTCGCAGATTGGCGCGGTGCGGCCGGACATCGGCTGGATGTGGATCGACTTCGCGGCGCGCCTGCTCATCGCGTCGATGCTGCTCGTCACGCTGACGTCGGAGTCGCGGCGCCTGGTCGGCGTCGTCGCCGTGATCGGGGGCTCGCTCGGCTTCCACGCCGCGAAGGCGGGCCTCGCGTTCATCGTCGGCGGCGGCACGCGCTTCGCCGACGGCCTCGCCGGCGCGTTCGTCGACAACAACGGCTACGCGCTCGGCACGGTGATGGTGCTGCCGCTGCTCGTCGCGGCGGCGCAGAACGTCGACGTGCTCGTGCCGACGCCCGGCCTGCTCCAGACGTGGGCGCGGCGCGCGTTCTACGCGTCGGTGCCGCTGTGCTTCTTCGCGGTGATCGGCACCTACTCGCGCGGCGGCTTTCTGGCACTATCGGCGGCGCTCTTCGTGTTCCTGCTGCTGCAGCGCCGGCGCTTCACGGCGCTCGCCGTCGTGAGCGGCGTGCTCACGCTGCTCCTGTCCGTCGTGCCGATTCCCCAGCGTTATCTCGATCGCCTGTCGACGATCGGCTCGTACGACAAACAGGTCGAGGTGGACGTCGAAGGTGCGCGCGAGTCGGCGCAGAGCCGTCCGCACTTCTGGAAGGTCGGCATCCAGATGGGCCTGGACCGGCCGTTCGGCGTCGGGCTGCGGCAGTACGAAGCGGCGTACGACCGCTACGATTTCCTGCACGGCCGGTACGGCCATCAGCGCGCCGTCCACAGCTCGCACGTGCAGGTGTTTG
>QHWK01000143.1 GCA_003223775.1 Acidobacteriota bacterium | reverse complement strand
ACCGCCGCATGTTCGCGCTGACGGACGCCGACGCCGCCGGACGCGTGCTCGGCTGCGCCGACGGCCCGGCGAGCTTCAACGCCGAGGCCACGCGCCTCGGGTGGCGCGTCACCTCCTGCGATCCGCTCTACCGCTGCGCCGCCGGCGAGATCCGCGCGCGCATCGCGGCGACCTTCGACGAGGTGATCGATCAGACGCGGCGCAACGCGGGCGAATTCGTGTGGGGCGCGGACATCCCGTCGGTCGACGCGCTCGCGCGGCTGCGCGCCGGCGCGATGGACGCCTTCCTCGCGGACTTCACGCGCGGCGCGGCGGAGGGCCGCTACGTGGACGCCGAGCTGCCGTCGCTGCCGTTCGCAGACGGCGAGTTCGATCTCGCCGTCTGCTCGCACTTCCTGTTTCTGTACTCGGCGCAGCTCGATAGGGACTTCCACGTCGCCTCCGCGCGCGAGCTGTGCCGCGTCGCGCGCGAGGTGAGAATCTTTCCGCTGCTCGCGCTTGGCGCGGGGCGGTCGCCGCATGTCGAGCCGGTGGCCGACGCGCTCAGGCGCGACGAGCTCGACGTGGCGATCGAGCCGGTCCCTTACGAGTTCCAGCGCGGCGGCAATCGGATGATGCGCATCACTCGATCCGCGTCGCGCGCTGGTCGCGGCCGTTCTGATGCAGCACGACGGCCGCCGTCGTCCCCGCCGCGTCCGGCTCGAACGTGAGCTGCGCGTCGACGACCTTCAGGAAGAACCGCGTCTCGCTTTCGGGGAAGATCTCGAACGCCGGCTGTCCCGTGAGCTGCGCGAACAGATGGGCGTCCGTGCGCGTAATCGTCAGCACGGCTGACGGCGCGAACTGGTAGCGGCCCGCGTACCTCTCGTACAGCCGCGCATCGATCGGGATCTCGCTGTGCACGGCGGGCGCCGCGGCCGCGACGAGCGGCAGCTGCGGATCGAGGAGATGACGGCCGATGTCGTCGGGCCCGGCTGCCGTTCCCGCATTCGACAAGACGACAACGCCGCTGCGCGCGGCGGGATCGAAGCCGATGAACGTGCGGTAGCCGGCGGTACCGCCGTTGTGCCAGACGATGTCGCGCCCGTGCGCCCTCAGCACGTGCCAGCCGAGCGCAATCTGCAGGTTGTCCACGCCGGTCGGCCGCCGGACGTCGAGCATGGACGCCATCGCCCGCCCGAGCGGCGACGTCGTGTAGCCGAGATTCGCCGCGAGAAACGTCAGCAGATCGTTGGTCGACGATCTCAGCGCGCCGGCGCCGGCGAGCGTCGGGAGATCCCAGTTGGGCACCGGCTCGAGCGTCGCGCTGTGCCCGGCTGCGAGCCGCGCCTTCTGCTCCGGCGAGAGCACGATCGAGGTGCTCGTCATGCCGAGCGGCGCGGTGACGCGCGCGCGCACGAGCGACGCGTAGTCGGTCTGCGCGCGCTCGGCGAGCACGTGCCCGAGGAGGCCCCCGCCGAGGTTCGAGTATTCGTACTGCGCGCCGGCGTCGCGCACCGGCTGATACGACGACAGGAACTGATAGAGCTGCTCCACCGAGTAGTCGGCGTACGGGTTCGCCGCGTCGCGCGGTTTCATGTTCGCCGGCAGCCGGGGCAGGCCCGACGTATGCGTCGCGAGATCCTGGAGCGTGATCGCGCGGCCGCGCTCGGCCATCTTCACGGATGCCGGAAGATACTTCGACACGGGATCGGCGAGCGACACCTCGCCGCGCTGCCCCGCGTCGGCGAGCAGCAGCGAGGTGAACACCTTCGTGATCGATCCGATCTCGAAGATCGTGTCGCCGTCCGGCGTGCGCGCCTCGTCTTTCGCGAGCCGACCGTAGGAGACGATGCGGCGCCCCGACGGCTCGATCACGCCGACGACGATGCCCACGCTCTGGCGCTGCGCGTCGATCCGCTCGACGAGGATCCGGTGAATCTCCGCATCGGTCGGGACGGGCGTCGACGTCTGCGCGGCGGCCGCCGCCGCCATGCCGAGGATCACGATGACATGTCGGAGCACAGGACCTCCACCGTGATCGCGTACCGCCTCACGACGCGGCACGCATCGCCTCCGTACCCATCAGGCGCACGCCCTTCGTCTCCGGCAGCAGCCACACCGTCGCGCCGGCGAGGAGCGAGAAGGGCACGGCGAGCGCGATGCCGGCGCCGAAGGTCGAGCGCGCGGCAACCACGCCGATGACGACCGGCGCGAGGAACTGTACGCCGCGCGCGACGTTGTAGATGATGCCGAGCGCCGCGGCGCGCACCTCCGTCGGGAAGACTTCGTTGATCAGCGGGCCGATGCAGCCCCAGTTGCCCTCGCCGATCCCGACGAGAAACATGAACGCGAAGAGCGTGGGCGTGTAGCCGCCGGCGAGATCCCAGCCGAGCGTCACCATCGCGAGACCGACCGCCTTGACGATCGCGAACGCCGTGAAGCTCGGGCGCCGGCCGAAGCGATCGCTCGCCGATCCGAAGAGCAGGTAGCCGGCGATCGATCCGAGTTGATCCATCAGCAGCAGCCACGCGACGGCGCCGAGCGACAGGCCGCGCGTCTCGTGCAGATAGGTCGGCAGCCAGATCGTCTTGAACCAGTAGGCCGCCATGTTCATCGTCGTCACGGTGAAAGCGAGCCCCGTCGTCCTGCGCAGCGCGGGCGCGAGCATGCGGCCGAGCGCCGCCGCGTAGCCGAGGCGGCTGCTGATGCCGGCGCGGACGCTCGCGAGCCACACGTCCGATTCCGGCATCTGCCGGCGGATGAAGACGACCACGAGCGCCGGCGCCGCCGACACCATGAACGCGAGGCGCCAGCCGATCACCGGCGCGAGCAGGTTGCCGACCATCGTCGCGAAGAAGCGCGCGAACGCGGAGCCGCTCTGCAGGTACGCGCCGTAGCGGCCGCGCACGTGCGGCGGCACCGTCTCGCCGACGAGCGCGTGGGCCACGGCCCACTCGCCGCCGACGCCGATGCCCGTCACCGCGCGCGCGGCGAGCAGCGTCCAGAAGCCCGCCGCGAGCCCCGACGCGAGCGTGCCGATGCTGTAGACGAGAATCGTGAGCATCAGCAGCGGCTTGCGGCCGTAGCGATCGGCCAGCGCGCCGCCGACGAGGCCGCCGACCGCCGTGAACGCGAGCGCCGTGCCGAGCAGGACGCCGACCTGATCGCGCGAGAGCGAGAGATCCTTCACGAGCGACGTCGACGCGACGATGAAGCTGAGAAGCAGCAGATCGTAGAAGTCGAAGATCCAGCCGATGAACGAGAACGCGAGGATCTTCCGGTGGATCGGCAGGACCGTGGGGCTGTCGCTCAGCAGGGCCATCGAGGGGCCTATGTTAAGGTAACGCCGCCACCGATGACAGCAGAACCCGGCGTCGTAGCGCGCGCCGCGCTCGCGCTCACCGACTGGGCCGAACGCTGGGTGCCCGACGCGTTCATCTTCGCGCTGCTCGCCACGTTTCTCGTGCTCGGCGCCGCCGCGACGACGACCGGATCGACGATCGCGGCGATCGTCGATGCGTGGGGCCGCGGCTTCTGGGAGCTGATTCCGTTCACGCTCCAGATGTCGCTCATCATCATCACCGGCCACGTGCTCGCAACGTCGCCGCCGATGGGGCGCGTCATCCGCGCGATCGCGGGGTGGCCGCGCTCGCCGCGCGGCGCCGTGGCGCTCGTCACGGCGTTCACGCTCGCCGCGTCGTGGATCAACTGGGGGTTCAGCCTCGTCTTTGGCGCGGTGCTCGCGATCGAGGTCGCGCGCCGCGTGAAGGGGGTCGACTACCGCGCGCTGGCGGCGGCGAGCGTCCTCGGCCTCGGCAGCATCTGGGCGCAGGGGCTGAGCGGATCGGCGGCGCTGCAGATGGCGACGCCCGGCGCGCTGCAGCCCGAGATCCGCGACATCGTCGCGGCCGGCGGCATCGTGCCTGGCGGCATCATCTCGTTCCGCCACACGATCTTTCTGTGGCAGAGCGCCGCATCGGTCGTCGTCGAGATGATCGTCGTGACGCTGGTGATGTGGCTGGCGACGCCGCCGCCCTCGCGCGCGCGCACGGCGCGGGACCTCGGGATCGATCTCGGGGAGTCGGCGTCACGTGGCGAATCCCGAATCCCGAATCCCGAATCCCGATCGCTGCCGCCAGGCCAGCGGCTCGAACATTCACGCGTGCTGACGTGGCTCGTCGTCGCGCTCGGCGGCGCCTACCTGGCGCGCTACTTCTGGCAGGCGGGCGATCCGCTGAGCGCGCTGACGCTGAACGTGCTGAACCTCGCGTTCCTGATGATGGGCTTTCTGCTGCACGGCACGCCGGCGCGGCTGATGCGCGCGGTACAAGCGGCCACGCCGGCGGTGTGGGGCGTGATCCTCCAGTTCCCGTTCTACGCCGGCATCGCCGGCGTGATCACCGGCACGAATCTCGGTCGTCAGCTCGCCGATCTGTTCGTGCGCGTTTCGACGCGCACGACGTTCCCGCCGCTCGTCGCGCTGTACTCGGCGGTGCTCGGCGTCTTCGTGCCGTCGGGCGGATCGAAGTGGGTGATCGAGGCGCCGTACGTGATGCAGGCGGCGCACACGCATCATGTGCACCTCGGGTGGATCGTGTCGGCGTACGATCTCGGCGAGGCGCTGGCGAACCTGCTCCAGCCGTTCTGGATGCTGCCGGTGCTCGGCCTCTTCAAGCTCGCCGCGCGCGACGTGATGGGCTACACGATGGTCGTCTGCCTCGCGCTGACCCCCGTGGTGCTGATCCTCGTGACGCTGCTCGGCCTGACGTTGTCGTATCCCCTCTAGCGAATGACGGGAATCACGAAAACACGAAGACGCACGAAGATCACGAAGAAGAGAGTGCGGTAGACGCGAAAGACGGTGGCGCGCGGCGGCCCGCTACGCGTGCTCAGCGTGCTCTGCGGTTGCTCTTCGTCACTTCGCGCGCTGCAGCGCCGCGGCGAGATTCTTTTTCGCAGCTTCGGAGTCGGGCAGCAGGCGCACGACCTCGCGGAACTCGTGAATGGCGTCTTCGGTCTTCCCCTGCGCGAGGAGCACGTTGCCGAGATTGTTGTGCGCGACGGCGTACGACGGATCGAGGCGCAGCGCCTCGTGGAACGACGCGGCCGCTTCGTCGAGCCGGCGCGCGGCGATGAGCGCCGTCCCGAGGTTGTAGTGCGCCTTCGCCGACTGCGGCTCGAGCGCCGCCGACCGCCGGAAATGCGCGATCGCCGGCTCGTGCCGCCCGAGCTCGAGATACAGCATCGCCACGCTGTCGTGCAGCGCCGCATCGTCGGGGTGCTTCTCGACCTCCACCTCGTAGCCGATCACGTCCTCGGCCGCCACCTTCGGACGGAAATCGCGGCTGAGGACATCGAGCGCGCGCTCGTCGCGCGTGAGCACCTGGATCCAGAGGTCGCCCATCTCGTCCGACGACCGCTGGCCCCAGCGCACGCGCTTCGGCGGATGCTCCGGGTTGCGCGCGTTCGCCGACGAGTTGTCGTACGTGTAGCGCATCGACAGCGTCGTCCCCTTCGGCAGGTGCACCGGCGCGACGAAGCGAAAGACGTGCTGCCAGCGGAAGTCCCAGTCGGCGATGTCGATCAGGCGCTTTGTCGATCCGTCGGGCAGCGTCGCCGCGCCGCGGACGTCGCGCGCGCGGTAGTGCGCGTGCGGCTGCACCGCTTCGACGTCGACGTCGACGGGCAGGACGTACGAGTCGGTGATCACGTAGCGCGGGTCGCCCGCCGGGATGTCGATGCTCTGGCGCCCGAGGCGCAGCATCGCCGGCGTGCGCGTCGGCGGCTCGTCGCTGAAGTAGAAGCCGATCGACGGCGCGACGCGTTCGGGCTTGCCGCTCGGCTGCATGTGGAGCTCGACGACGAGATCGGTGTTCGGCTCGAGGCGCCACGCGAGCGCCTTCGGCAGGAGCGGCGCGACCTGCCCCGGCGTCCAGCCGAGGAAATGCCCGTCGGGGTACTCCGCCGATCGCGCGATGACGCCGTCGTAGCCCGGCGCGGGATCCGCCGCGTCCAGGCGCCGCGACGCCGGCGTCGGATCGACGCGGATGTTCGCGTGGTGCACCACCTTCGCGTTGCCGCCGCGGAACTCGAGCCCGCGCACGAACCGCAGGCGATCGGTGGGAATCGGCAGGACGAAGATGCGAAAGACGTCGGTCCCTTCGGCCGCGAGCGTATACGGCTCCGGCAGCGTGACGACGAGATCGGGCGTGCCGAGCTGCCAGCCTTCGGGCCACGCGCGCGGCGGGGGCAGATCGCGCGCGTCGCCTTCCGCGGCGCCCTCGTCGGCCCACTGCCGCAGCAGACGAATCTCCGCGTCGATGAGCGGATGCTGGCCGACGAAGGGGCCGTCGGACGGATCGGCCTTCCACGGCGGCATCAGCCGGCGGCTCGTCACGTCGGCGATCTGCGCCGCGCGGCGCTTCACGTCGCTGTAGCTGGTGAGGCCGAAGGGCGCCGAGCCGCCGGCGTGGTGGCACATCGCGCAGCGGTCGTCGATGAGCGGCGCGACGTCGCGCGCGTAGGTGACCGCCGTGGCAGCCCTGAAGGGGTGCGCTACCGTTAACGCGGGCACCAGCGGCGACTGGTCGCGCAGGCCTTCAGGCCTGCCGTGCGCCGCCGTTACGAGTAATGCGATACAGGCAAAGCGCTTCATCGCGCGAAGTCGGCGATGTAGCAGCCGACCGCCTGCGTCTCGGGATTCGGGACCGGACGGCCCGCGACGACTGCCGTCAACGCGTCCGCGAGATCGTGCGTCGTCGCCGCCGGACGCTCGACCCCGAGATCGACGTAGCGATCGTCGATCCGGCCGCGGTACTGCACGCGGCTCTGCGCCCATACCACCGCCTCCGGCGTGATCGTCGCGCCGACGGCCGCGACGAGCGCGTGCTTCGGATCGCGCAGCGCGTCGGTGGCGCCCGCGTACGCGAACGCCGCCATGTGCGCGCGGATCTCGGTCGTCCCCTCGTGCGGATCGGGATAGACCAACCGGAACAGCACGCCCTGCGGCACGAACGCCGACGCCAGGCGCTTCACCTCCGGCGCGTAGCGGTTCGAGATCGGGCAGTCAGTGCTCGTGAAGAGGAACACGATCGCCTTCACGTCCTTCGGCATGGCGAGCGGATCGACAGCGCTCCCGTCAAGACCCTGCACCCGCAGCGAACCTTGCGCGACGGCGACGGCGATCACGACGGCGAGCAGCCGGCCCATCCAGTAACCATAACAAAAAAAGGGCCGAGGATCTTCAGTCCTCGGCCCGTACTGTCGCTAGTCGCGAGCGCTACAGGGCACTTACCAGTTCACGACCGCGGCGATGCGGAGCAAGCGTCCCTGCAGAATCCGGCCGGGCTGAAGATAGGTGCCACTCGAGACGCCAGGCGTCGCCGACGGCGTGAACGCCTGCGTGCGAACGTCATAGTAGTCGTCGGAGTTCAGCGCGTTGAAGATGTCGAGCTTTGGATCGATCTTGACGCTGCCGAACGTCAGCCGCTTGCTGACCGAGAGGTCGAGTTGGTTGACACGCGGAGTCAACAAGGTTCCTGGCGGGTCGAGCGGCACGGTGAACGTTCCGGAGTTGATTCCCGCGGGAACAACGCGCGCGCCGACGACGCAGCCCTGAGAGGCGGAGTTGCCGGGACACGCGGCGTAGGTCGTTGTTCCCGTAACCGTCCAGGTCGAAGCGGCGCCGCTGTACGACGTGAAGTTCGGCACCCCCGCGCCACCCGCGGTGAGCGCCTGCGTGCCGAGGAAGTACCCAGGCAGCGCCTGGAGCGCGGCAGCAACTTGCAACCCGTACCACGGCAACGGGAACGTGCCGGCGAGCTTGAACTGCGTCCGCCACGGAATGCCGCTGTTGGCCTGATCGCAGTAGTTGACGCCGCCGATTGTGATCAGGAAGTTCGGATTGGTCGCCGCACCGCTGCAGGTGTTCGCAATCGTGCGGTCGGTCGCCGATCCGCCAAACAGCCGGGCACCGTGCGGTAACCGCGCGTTGAAGTTGAACTCGATCGCGTTGTACGACTGCTTGACGTTCGAGTCGTTGATGTCGACGTTCTGAACCGCCCGCGCAGTGGCGGTGCTGACGGTGTCGTACATCGTAATCGGCGAGCCGTCGATCGGGCTGAAGATCGTGACCGGTCTGTAGCTCGGGTTCGTGACGACGCCGTTCGCGTAGGTGCCCGGGCGCAGGACGTTGTTGCGCTCCCATGAATTCTTCGTGTCGTTGTGGAACCATTCGGCCGACACCGACACGCCCCGCATCAGCTCGTGCGTGGCGCCGACGTTGAACTGATCGACGTACGGCCGCGTCAGGCCGGGATCCGGGTTCGCAAGCGAGATCACGCCGAAGTTCGCCGGGATGTTCGCGAAGTTGATCTCGCAGCCCGGGTCGGTCGCGAAGTCGCACCTGAACGAGCCCTGCGCGATGTCGTCACCGTTCTTGTCCGTCCACGGCGCGGTATTGTTGCCCGCCGCGTTGATCACCGTGCCCGCTGCCGGATCGTAGAGCGACGCGAGCGTCGTCGTCGCCGCCACGCCGAAGCGGTTGTAGCCGAAGCGGACGGCGGTCTTGCCGGTGCCGAACAGGTCGTAGACGATCGACGTGCGCGGCGAGAAGTTCTTCCACGTCGGCATCTGGATGTCGCCGAACGCGGGGATGTTCACGAAGCGGCCGACCTGCGCGTCCTGGCCGGTCACCTGCTCGCTGATGTACTCCCAGCGGCCGCCGAGCGTGATCGTGGCGCGCTTGAACGTCATCACATCCTGTCCGTAGATCCCGAGGTTCGCGTTCAGCCGATCCTGCCAGTGCGACGGCGTCGCGAGCAGCGTGACCGTCGCCGGCGCCGGAATGCCCTGCGCGTTGGTCACGTAGTTCTGGTACAGGTCCGCGTTCGCGCGAAGGTTCTGGTTGTACGGACCCCAGGAATCCTGGAATCCCGCCTTGAACGCCTGCGAGCCGGTGACGTAGGACGCCGACGCCTGCATGTTGTAGCGATCCGGATAGCTGCCGTATTCAGCCGTCGACGCCGTGTTGGTGGAGGCGCCTGAATCGATGTTGTGGCGAGCGGTCGCGAACCATTCCGGCGTGCCGTACAGCTTTTCGATGCCCGCAGCGTACATGTTGTTGTAGCGCTCGAGGTTGCTCATGTAGACCGGCGAGTTCCAGCGGACCGAGGAAGTCGTCTGATCGTCGCCCGGGCTCATCGCGGCGCCGCGCACCTTGTGGATGCGATCGTAGTAGCCCGACAGCTTGTTGCGCGGGCTGGCCTGCCACGTCAAGCGCACGAGCCCGCTGTACTGGTGATTTGGATCGACGCCCTGCGGGCACAGCGTGCCACCGCGGCCGGCGAGCGCGTTCGCGCACGCGAGGATGCCGGCGCGCGTGCCGTCGGACACATACGTGCTCGCAATCGGCCGGTCCACGGTGAAGAAGCGGACCGACCCGAAGTACCACAGCTTGTCTTTCGCGATCGGACCGCCTACGGTCGCGTTCGTGTCGTCGTAGGTGCCGATCTTGTCGACCGACTTCAAGCCGGCCGCCGCGAGACGCGGCGTCAGGTTGTTGCTCTGCAGGCTGCTCGACTCGTAGCCCTGGAAGAGCGATCCGCTGAAGCGGTTGCCGCCCTCCTTCGGGATCATGTTGATCTTCACGCCGCCGGTCGGTGAATCGACGGTGCCGCCGCCGGTCTGATAGACCAT
>QHWK01000486.1 GCA_003223775.1 Acidobacteriota bacterium | reverse complement strand
GAGCAGGTCCCCGTGGCGCGCGTGACGCGCGAGTTCTTCGAGGTGTTTCGTGCGCCGGTGCTCATCGGCCGCACGTTTATCGCCGCCGAAGATCGGCCGGGAGGCCCTCACGTGGCGCTCCTCAGCCATGCGCTGTGGACACGTCGATTTCACAGTGATCCGGCAGCGATTGGTCAGCGGATATCTCTCGGGAATGTGCCTCACGATGTCGTGGGCGTATTGGCTGCGCAGTTCGAGACGGAGCAGTTCGACACCGAACCCGCCGTGTGGGTGCCTTTTCAGATCGATCCGCAGCGTGTTGACGGGGGGAATCTGTTTACGGTGACCGGCCGTTTGAGGCGCGGTGTCAGCGTGGAGGAGGCCAATGCCTCGCTTGCGGTCGCCGTAGCCGCGTACAGACGCGACACGCCCGGTGCAGCGAGCGCACGAACGACGTGGTCCGTGCAGCCGCTCCGGGAGGCGATGATTGGCAACGTCGGTTCGTCTCTGAACCTGCTGCTCGGTGCGGTCGCGTTCCTGCTCCTGATCGCTTGCGCGAATGTTGCAAACCTGACGCTGGTACGTGCAGACGTCCGAACGCGCGAGATGGCGATCAAAGCTGCTCTCGGCGCCAGCCGCAGGCGCATCCTTTCGCAAGTGCTGACCGAGGCGATTCTCGTTTCGTTCGGCGGCGGATTGGTCGCCCTTCTCGTGAGCTCGTTCGGTGTCCGAACCCTGCTCGCGATGTACCCCTCGAACAATCCATACAAGCTCGGGAACCCTGGCGACGGCATTCCGAGGATCGGGTCTGGTGCGGCGGCGGTCGCCGTCGATTGGCGGGTGTTTGCGTTTACCGTGGTCGTCTGCTTCGCCACGGCGATCGTGTTCGGCCTGTGGCCGGCCTTGCGTCTCGCTCGGGTCGACGTTGTTGCGGCGATGAAGCGGGTCGCTGGTGGACTCGGCCGAGGCCAGACTCGTCTGCGGACGAGCCTCGTCGTCGTCGAGATCGCTCTTGCCCTCATGCTGCTCGTGGGCGCGAGTTTATTGATCCGCACGTCGATGGCCTTGAGCGCCGTCGATGCCGGCTTCGATCCGAACGACGTCATCACGATGCGCACGTCGATAGCGGCCACGCCCTTCGAGACGCGCGCGGGCCTCACCGGGCTCACGCGAAATGCGATAGCGCAGCTGCAGGCGCTGCCAGGCGTGGTCGCCGCGACCGCGACGTGCTGTATGCCTCTCGAAACCGTCTGGCAGCTCCCCTTCATCGTCGAAGGCCGCCCGCCGGAAACGCTCACGAGAAACGGGCGGCTCACCTACTCGGGGTTTGCGGGGTGGACGTTCGTGGCGCCGAAATACTTCGAGGTGATGATGATTCCGATGATTCGGGGTCGAGACTTTACCGAGCACGATATCGCCGGCGGACCAGGCGTGGTCGTCATCAACGAGGAGATGGCGCGCCGCTTCTGGCCGACGAGCGACCCGCTGAACGACCGGTTGCTCCTCGGCAGAGGCATGCGGCCGGAGTACGATCAGGAACCGATCAGGCAGATCGTTGGAATCGTCGGCAACGTTCGTGATGTCGGATTGACGCGCCCGCCGCGGCCGGAGATCGCCGCGCCGACAATCGCGCGAACGCTCGAGCACGTCAGCGGATTACCTGTCGCGCGCGTTCGCTCCATGAATCAGGTGGTCGCCGAATCGACGGCACGATCGCGGTTCAATACCTGGCTCATGACCCTCTTCGGCTGCTGCGCCGTGCTTCTGGCCGCGATCGGTGTGTACGGATTGATGACCTATGTCGTTCAGCAACGAACCGGAGAGATCGGTATTCGAATGGCTCTGGGCGCCGACACACATCGCATACGGCTGATGATGTTGAAGCGCGGGACCGGCATCGCGCTCGCTGGTGCGGCGATCGGTCTCACCATGTCGTGGTGGCTCGCACGTCTCATGGCCGGCTTGCTCTTCGACGTCTCGCCCCGCGATCCTGCGGTCTTTATCATCGCTCCGCTCATGCTCGTCGTGCTGACGCTCGTCGCCGCGTGGATTCCGGCGCGTCGCGCGAGTCGTGTCGATCCTTTGGTTGCGCTGCGAGCGGAGTAAGTGCGGATCGCGCGTCGCCTTCGTGCCGCGCCTTCGCATACTCACGCACGTCCACTTCAGCCTCTGAGATACGATAATCATTAAGACGATGGCCGTGATTGGGGCGCGCGCTCGTCTCTGGGTCGATATCTGGTCGAGCACTACCAGGCTGCGCCCGATGACGAACCGCCGGAGGCCGCCGCGATGGCGATGCCGGTGCCACGACCGCCGGTAAACACCAACGCGGTGAGTACGACGCGGATCAATAAGCCACCCGCGGGACGACCATCGGACTTGATGCCTTCGCCTGTGCGTTAGCAGTCCGTGGTGAACGCTGGAATCTGGCCGGAGCTACCGTATCACCTGCTCTTGGCCTTGCGCTTCGCCCGCGCCTTGACCCACGACGCATAGTCCTTTGGGACATCGAGCTTCTTGAGCTCGTTCCACGCGGCGATTATCCCGGCACGAGTCGCCTTCTTATCAGCTGCCAGAAAATCTGCGACGAAGTAGTTGTAGCAACGGATGGGGATCCTCTCGAATCGCTGCATCTTGTTCAGGACAATGTACTGCTTCACGAGATCGCCGTACGTGGGCGGCGCGCCGCTCGTGATCCGTTCTTCCCGCCAGCGGTTCAGGCGATACCAGACTCCGGACTTCATGCGAACATCGGGTGCCATCCGACGGCCCTGTTCGATGATGAAGTCCTTCGTTTCACGGTTGCTCGTGTAGTTCTCGATCCGGAGGTGCAGGTGGAGGCCGCGTTCAACGTCCTTGAGCCCCGTCCTGCTCAGTGAACGCTTCGTGGGCAGCGCAGCATTGCCCGTGCGCAGGAACACCACGATGGCCTTTTCGAGCTCGTCCTTTCGCAGCTTCGTCGCAGCGGGGATACCGATGATCTCGGCGAACTCCTTCAGTTGCTCGCGATACCAGTAGCCGTTCTCGAACTCGCGCACCGTCATCGTCGGAGAGAGGGCGTGGGCCATGCTGCGACAGCTTACCTATTTCGGCGACGACGTCTGGACGAATGTCACTCGAACGTCTGGATCAGCCGGACGTGCACAGCCGTCATCGGATGCGCAGCCATCGTCCGACCGAGTCTGTCGTCGGCCGTGATCATCTCTGTCTTGAGCCGGACTGCGAGGGCCAGATACATGGAGTCGTACACGGTTAGGCCGGTGGCAACGGCCAGGGCGTGTGCATCCACGAGGAGACCGCGCGTCGGCACGGTCTCTACCGCAACGGTTGAGATATCCGCGGCGAGCCGCTCGCCTTGCGGGGCGGTCAACTCGCCGCGCCGAACTTTTTTCCAAATGACATTGCCAACTTCAGGAAACAGCAGGTCTGGCGAGAAATATTCGTGCGGTGCGTAGAGCAGTCGACGCGCTGCGTCGCCGTGGATCTCGGGCACGAACCATTTGATGACGACGCTTGCGTCGACGACGTAGACGCTCACCGCTTATCGCGATCCTCGCGAACCATTCCGGTACTGTCCGACTGGGATGATTTGCGCAATCGCTTCAGCCACTGTGCCGACAGTCGGCGCGTTTCGGCGAGATTCCGAGTGCTCGCCCGTTGCAGGATGTCGTGGATTTCGGCCTGAAGCGACCGGCCGTGGGCCTTTGCCGCCGCCTTGAGCTGCTTCAGGACATCGTCATCGAGATCGCGGACCAGCACATTCGCCATCGTGATTTTCACGTGTGCTCAATGGTATCATAGTGATACCGATATTTCACACAAGACACGATCAGTCGTCGATCGCTACAACATCGTGAGCGAGACCGATCTCAGAGCCGGCGTCGATCGACTCGCGGCGTACGGGAAGAAGCTTCCGAAGGAGACGATCGTTGAGCCGCTGAAAAACGCGGGGAAAGGACGCGGGTAAGAGTGACACGGACAAAAAGCGAACAATCGAATCTGGCGGAGGGAGAGGGATTCGAACCCCCGGTACCCTTCCGGGTACAGTGGTTTTCAAGACCCATCATGGGTGGGAGGAGCACCAGCTCCTCCCAATTTACCCCAATAAAATCGGCCTTTTCTGCGCATGACCTACGCGCCGATTGGGGCCTGTCGGCACGAGGACACGGACAAAAAGCGGACAACGCTCATCATGTTCGGTGTCCTGTACGCCCAGATTTCGTCGGACGAAGGCGTGGTCGCGGAGCTCGCCTCGTCAGGCCAACTCTCAAGGCTTCATTCGCCCGTGCCTGCCACCCCGGACCGCTCGATCGGTAGGCGGCGACGACGTCGCGATCGACACGAAGGCTAATGAGCTCTTTCGTCGGAGCCTTTTGTGGACCACGTTGCCCGCGGTACCGGCGAACGGCGGCAGCCGTCTCGTCTGGCAGCACGTCAAGTAATGGACGTGCATTGCGAATCTCTTTTGCGGTCCACTCGGGATTCTGCCGATCAGGACGACTGGCGTTCTTTCGCATATGCGCGCTCCTCGCGACGATTCGCTCGCCGAAGACTGATGACGCGGATCTTCTCGCCACGCGGCGTAATAACTGCCGCGTGGAGGCGGCCGTCGATGAACCCTAGAACTCGCAACCGCGGCTCGCCGTAGTCTCTTCGCGTGTCCTCGATGCTAATCGCGCTGTCGAAGTCCATGTCCGCGAACCGCTCGAATCCGATCCCGCGCGTCCGGACGTTTTCCGCACTCTTGGCCGGGTCGAATTCGATTAGCGGCATTATATCGTATATACGATTAAAGGCGCGAGTTCGCTACGCCGCGCCAGATCCCAGAGAACCGCGAAAATCCAACCGCCGCGGTTCAATCGCGTCATGGGACGCCACTCCACCTTACTCGAATCGATACAACCCATCTGAAACCGATCGTGAATTGCCGCGGGTTTCGTGGGTTCCGATAATCGGAAACCATGATGGACTTCGATCCACGCGATCGCGACGACGATGCTCGCGAGGTTGAGATGCCGTGGGTCGACATGCGGGATCCGGATCGCGAACTCGACGACTCCCGCAATCCGAATGACGATTTTCGAGACCGCGACACGCACGAACGAGACGTCGATCCGCGAGATGCGTTTGTCGAAGGTCTCGAACTCCCGCGCGGACCGGAACGCGAGACCGTGCTCGATGGCGACCGTCGGTACGAACTGAACGGCGACGATAGTCGGACCCTCGCAACCATTGGGGCGTTTCGGGTCGTGGCCGAACATGATCTCCGCGAGCCGCGGCACGAATCGAAGGATTGGCGTGCACCTGATCTGCGCCATCTGCGCGAGGAAGGCCTGGCGCGATCCGTTTCTCTTGGCGGACGGGACCGCGCCGTGACCCTCACCGAGCGCGGTCATCACCTCCTGGAGGCCCATCGTCGCGATGGCGACGATGCCCGCGAGCAATCGTTTCACGCGGGCGTCAGCCGGCCGCGGGAGTTGTCCCACGATGCCCAGCT
>QHWK01000485.1 GCA_003223775.1 Acidobacteriota bacterium | reverse complement strand
GTGCGCTTCGACCACGGCAGCGCGACCACCCAATCGAGGTAGGTGCGCGACACGGTGTACTCCGCGGCGGCGACCGGCATTTTCGACAGCCGATCGAGCTCGCGCAGCGCTTCCTTCTTCACGCCCTCGGGCATGCCGGCGGCCTCGATCTTCTCCTGGAGCTCTTCGATCTCCTTGGTCTGATCGTCGCCTTCGCCGAGCTCCTTCTGGATCGCCTTCATCTGCTCGCGCAGGAAGTACTCGCGCTGGTTCTTGCCGACCTCCGACTGCACCTGCGACTGAATCTTCGATCCGAGCTCGAGCACCTCGAGCTCCTTGATGAGGATCCGGTTCAGGTTGTCCATTCGCGCGCGAATGTCGAGCGTCTCGAGGACTTCCTGCTTGACGGCGGTGCTGATGGTGGACAGCGACGAGGCGATGAAATCGGCGAGGCGGCCCGCCTCGGTGATGTTCACGGCGAGCGTCTGCAGGTCGTCGGAGAGGAGCGGAGACAGCGAGACGACCTGCTGGAAGTTCGTCTTGATGTTGCGCGCGAGCGCGTCGATCTCGAGGCGATCGGCGTCGTTGGTGCCCTCGGTCGCGGCGCTCACGCGGGCGCGGAGATAGGGCTGCGTCGCGACGACCTCGTCCAGCGTCAGCCGCGCCAGCCCCTGGACGATGAGGCGCAGGCTGCCGTCGGGCAGCTTGAACATCTTATGGATGTGCGTCGCGGTGCCGACGTTGAACAGATCCGCCTGCGCCGGCTCCTCGACAGCCGCGTCGCGCTGCGTGAACACCGCGATCAGCTTCCCGTTCGCGATTGCGTCGTCGATCAGACGGACGGAGCTCTCGCGCGCGACGGCGAGCGGCATGAACGAATTCGGAAAGAGAACCGTGTCGCGAAGCGGAAGAACCGGCAGCTCTGGTGGAATCGACAGCGGCCGATCGCCGAGCGAGAGGTCCTCGGGTTTGAGGCTCTCGAGTTGATCGCTCATCAGCGACCTCTCCTTGTCGCAATCTATTGTGACGGGGAACGCCGGTGGGGAGAGAGATGGGCTCCGCCACCGGCGGAGCCCCGAAGCCTGGGACGCCGGATCTTACATGTCGAGGAAGAGGCCGCTGGTGCCGCGGCGCGCAAGCTGACGCTCGCGCTGCTCGGCGACCTCGCGCGCCTCCTCGCATTCCTTGCAGCGCACCGCGAAGGGCAGCGCGCGCAGGCGCTTCTCGGCGATCTCCTCGCCGCACTCGTAGCAGTTGCCGTAGCTGCCCTGCTCGAGGCGCACGAGCGCGTCGTTGATCTTGTTCAGCGTTTCGGACTTCATCTGGACGAGCGCGAACTCGAGATCTTCCTGGATGTCCGCTTCGGCGCTCTCGACCGCGTCGAGGACTTCGTTGAGCTTGCCGCCCCACGTCCCCTCTTCGCGCACGCCGCGCATCTTGCCCTGGACCTCCGCCTGAATCGCGCGACGCCGCTCGTCGAGCATCTGCTTCAGTTCGGTATAGCGGGACCGGGGAGTCCCCGTCGCTGTCTTCTTGTTGTCCTTCATCGCCGCTCCTTCCATCCCGGGACCTGCCCGGGCGCCGCCACGCTAAGATTGCTGCCTGCTATGCAAATGAACTGCCAATCGTATACTGAGCTAGAGTCATACTGCAACCGATTGTCGTTGACTCCGGCAAGTGACGGCTGGGGCCGCCGACTGTCGCCGTTCGCGTGCACTGTTTGGTCCCTTTGCGCGCGACGCGTTCCAGCAAGCGCCTCTTCCGATTGATCTTGTAACCGTCCGGTCATCGCAGTCTACCGTCTGTTCAAAAACAGATAATCCCTTAGACGCCGGAGCAGTTCAGACGGTTCTGGTTTTCGTCAGCGGAGGTTGTCCGCTGAAGGAGACGAAAAGTTGCGCGTGCAACTGTCGGGGTGTGACGAAGTTACTACGCCCTCTGTCCGCGCGTCTGCCTCATGTGCACGCGCGCACACGGTTCTGTTACTGGATGCGCATGGACGTAATGGACGAATTGGGGACGACGCCGCGCTCGACGAGGAGCTGGCCGCTGCGCCGGCTGCCCGTCTTGAGCCACTTCTCGTAGAGGCGCAGCAGGTCGGCGTTCGACGCGCACGAGGTGCGCTCGCTCACCTCGCTCAGGACGTCCACGAAGCCGGCGAATTTTTCCGCGAGCTCCGCGAAGACGGGCGAGAAGGTGTCGGTCTCGACGCGGCTCAGGGCGTTGTAGGCGGAGCCGCCGATGCTCACGTAGTAATCGACGTCGACGAGCTTGCGGTTCAGCGAATCAGCGAAAAATCCCGAGACGAACAGCGCGACGTCGCCGATCTCTTTGAGGCTCGTGCGCTGCCGCGATCCGCCGGTTTCGAGCGCGCGCGCCAGCCGCACGGCGAGCGGCGTGTCCTCGCCGTTGTCGTCGCTGAGCGGCCGGTTCAGGAAGCTCGCGAGCAGCTGAACGACGTAGTACGCCGTCAGCTCCCGGGTGTTGAGGCGCTGGTGCGACAGCGCAACTTCAACGAGCTCCTTGAAGTACTCGACCGCCGGTTCGCGTCGAAATACAACGTCACCCATGCTCCAGTACCGGCTCGACAGCCGCCAGAGGCGACTGCAAGGCGCGTTCCGATGAGTTCTCGGGTTTTCGTGCCGGATCATACAATAGGCGCCGTGCCGGGAACATGCCCCCTTTGTGGTACGCGGCGCGCCAGACGGGGCTGTCCGGCCGTCGGCGCACAAATCTGTGCCGTCTGCTGCGGCACGAAGCGGCTGATCGAGATTCCTTGTCCGAGCGACTGTCCGTGGCTCGCGACGGCCCGCGAGCATCCGGCGGCAGCCGTCGTTCGCCAGCGGCAGCGCGACGTGGCGCTGCTGATGCGCGCCGTGCGCGATTTCAGCGAGCGGCAGTCGCAGGTGTTCCTGCTCATCAGCACGTTTCTCGTGAAGTACGAGGCGCCCGAGCTGCGCGCGATCAACGATCGGGACGTGATCGAAGGCCTGGCGGCGCTCGCCTCGACGTACGAGACGTCGGTGCAAGGCGGCGGCAGCGCATTCGAGGGCGACGCGGCCGTCGTCTTGCGGCGGGCGGTAGAGACAGCCCGCGAGGCGGGAGCCGCCGAAGCCGCGAATCCGCGCGCGTTCCTCGATTTTTTGACGCGCGTGATCATGCGGCGGCCCGACGCGGATGCGGCACCAGGCCCGGACGCCGGTGAGGCGCCGCGATTGATCCTGCCGTAGCGCCGACGTTGGTATAATTGGCGTTTGTCCGTTTCACGAAGAGTGCACACATGGCGAAGAGATGTGAGATTTGCGGCAAGGGACCGGTGGTCGGCCGGCAGCACAGCCACGCGAACAACGTGAGCGCGCGGCGGTTCGAGCCGAACCTGCAGCTCGTGCGTGCGATTGTCAACGGCGGGATTCAGCGCATCCGCGTCTGCACGCGGTGCCTGCGCAGCGGCAAGGTGACGAAAGCGGCGTAGGCCACTCGAGCCCGGCAGATCGCGTCGTGACGAAGCAGACCATCTCCAGCAACAGCGCGCCAAGGGCGATCGGGCCGTACTCTCAGGCGGTTCGCGCCGGCCAGCTCCTGTTCGTCTCGGGCCAGGTGCCGCTCGATCCGGCGACGGGACAGATGGTCGCCGGCGGGATCGCCGAGCAGACGCGGCGCGTGCTCGACAATCTCGGCGCCGTGCTCAGCGCCGGCGGACGCTCGTTCGCCGACGTCGTGCGCACGACGATCTTCCTCGCCGACATGGACGACTTCGCGGCGGTGAACGAGATCTACGGACAGTATTTTTCGGAGCCGTATCCCGCGCGAGCGACCGTGCAGGTGGCGCGCCTGCCGAAAGACGCGCGCGTCGAGATCGACGTGATCGCAAGTTACGAGTAGCCCCTTCGCTAACTCGCCCGGCCGGCGCGCTCCACTCCCAGCACGCCCTCGACGCCGCGCAGCGACTTGATCACTTTCTCCAGGTGCTTGAGATCGCTGATCTCCACCGTCATGTCGATCCGCGCGTTCGCGCCGACGTCGGTGCGCGCTTCCATGTT
>QHWK01000484.1 GCA_003223775.1 Acidobacteriota bacterium | reverse complement strand
TCACCGGCGGAGGCGGCTGTGGCCGCGGCGGGGGAACCGGGGTCGGCGGCCTGACCGCGGGTGGCGGCGCCGCGGCGGCGGGCGGCGGCGCGGGAGGCGGAGCGACAGGCGCCGGCTGCGGCTCGAATTCGAACTCGACCTCCTCGAAGGCGGACGCCGATTCAGGCATCCGCAGCGGCTCTTTCGTCCACTTGGCGCGGCGCGCGTGCGCCCAGCTGGCGGCCGCCTCTGCCGCCGCAATCAGCGCGTCGTCGGGATCGGCGTCGAGTCTCACGCTCTCAAAACTATAATCGTTTGCGCGCGAACGACATGGCCAAACACCGCGCCGCCCCGCCGCCGGTCTCACAAGAGCTCCGCGATTACCTGGCGGCCACAGCTCAACAGGAACTCGACGCCCTGCGTGCCAAGTTCGACGAGCGTCTCGCAGCGCTCGAAGCGGCGCTCGCGCGGCGCGATCCACGCGCATCGCTCGAGCAGGTGATTCTCGATCTCGCGCGCGTCGCGACGTCAGAGGCCGAAGCGGCGGCGCGGCGCGCGACGATCGAGGCGCAGCGGCACGCGGAGCAGCAGTCGGCGGCGCAGGAATCGGAGCTGCAGCGCGCGCTCGACGCGGAGCACAGCGTCGTCAAAGGGCTGCGCGCCGAACTGGACTCGGTGCGCGCACGTCTGGACGCGGAGCGCGAGGGAGTGGCGCGCCTGCGCGAGGAGGTCGATCCGCTGCGCAAAGCGCTCGATCAGCAGCGCCGCGCCGCCGACGACACGGCGAAGAAGCTGGAGCGCACGAGCGTATCGTCGCAGACGGCGGCGGAGGACGCCGCGGCGGGCAAGCGCCGCATCGACGAGCTCACGCACACGGTGGAGCGCGAGCGCGCGCGCGCCGCCGCGCTCGACTCCGAGCTGAAACTGCAGCGCGCCGCCGTCGAGGAGCGATCGGACGCGATCGCCGATCTCGAGAAGCAGCTCGGCGCGCTTCGCAAGGAAGCGAAGGCGCGCGCCGCCGCCGACGAGAAGACGCGCGCGGCGATCGATGAGTTGGAACGTCGCCACGCCGAGCTCGAGGGGCGCTATACGGATGCCGACGCGCGGGCGTCGCGAAGCGCGAGCGAACGCGACGCGCTCGCGGCCGCGCTCGAGGCCGAGCAGCGGAAAACGGCGGCGGCGTACGCGGACGCCGAGGCGCGCGCGGCGCAGAGCGAGGCCGAGCGCGCGGCCCTGGAGCGATCGCACGGCGATGCCGAGGCCCGGGCGCGCGCGCTGGAGCAGGAACGTGACGCGCTGGAGCAGGAACGCGACACGCTGGCCGCCTCGCTCGAATCCGACCGCGCCGCGCTGTCGCGCGCGCGCGACGAAGCCGACGCGCGCGCGCGTCAGGCGGAGGAGTCGCGTGACGGCGCCGCGTCGGCGCTCGAGTCGGAGCGCGCCGCGCTGACGAAGGCCCGCGACGAAGCCGTCGCCCGCGCACGCCATGCGGAAGAGCAGCGCGACGGCGCCGCATCCGGGCTCGAGTCCGAGCGCGCGGCGCTGTCGAGGGGCCGTGAAGAAGCCGAGGCGCGTGCGCGCGAGCTCGAGTCGGAGCGCGACGGCCTCGCGGCGGCGCTCGAGCGCGAGCGCGTCGCGCGCACGCACGCGCACGACGACGACGAGGAGCGCGCGCGACACGCGCAGGCGGAACGCGACGCGCTCGAGGCGGCATTCGAGCGCGAGCGCATGGCGCTCACGCTCGCGCGCGACGATGCCCAGAGCCGCGCGCAGGCCGCCGAGGACGAGCGCGACGCGCTCGCGAAGTCGATCCAGGCCGGCCAGCCGGGCGCAGCCTCGCTCGAGGCCGATCGCGATCGCATGAAGGCCGCGATGGCGGATCTCGAGCGGCAGCTCGCCGAGCGCTCCGCCGAGCACGACGCCGCCGAACAGAACCGGCAGGACGCCGAAGCGCGCGCCGAGGAGCTCGATGCCCTGCTGCAGAACGCGAAAAAGACGATCGCGGAGATGCACGCGGCCGTCGAAGCGCGGCTGACCGCCATCGGCGCCGCCCGCACGCGCACGGTCGACGCGATGAAGGCCGCGGAGCAGCGCGCCGACGATGCGGAGCAGCGCGCCGACGAAGCGACGACGCGCGCGGAAGAGGCGGAACAGCAGCTCGCTTCGGCGCAGGCGCGCGCCGAAACCGCGGAGCAGAGCGCGCAGGCGGCGATCGAACGGGCGCGCGAGATCGAGAAGCAGGGAGGCCCCCGGAAGCGCTCGGCGGCCGACAAGGAGATCGAGCTGTCGCCGCTCATCGACGCGACGCCCTCGCCGCCGTCCGAGCTCACCGGCAAGCGCGCGACGCGCCACACGTTCAGCGCGAAGGCGAAGGTGCAGATCGATCGCGACGTCTGCACGCTCGCCGATCTCTCGGTGACCGGCGCGCAGGTGCTCGGCGACACGCCGCCCGAAGTCGGACGGATCGTCAACGTGACGTTCCTGTCCGACGACGCGCCGTGCTTCTGTCAGGCGCGTCTGCTGTGGTCCCGCCGCGAGCAGGTCGGCAAGAGCAAGAACTTCCGCTACCGCACCGGGATCGTCTTCACGAGCGCCGACGAGGCGGCCATCATCGCCTACATCGAGCGGCACGCCTTAGAGAATTAATTGCGTTACCCGCCAGCCAGCGCGCCGACGACGAGGAACGGTTCGCGGCCGCTGGCGACCTCCGGCGGCAGCGCCGCGTCCGGCGGCTCGTGCGAGAGGTCCTCGGCGCACGCGTAGAACCGCATGAACGGACGGCGGCGCTGCGTCACGTGATCGCGGATCGTGCCGCGCAGCACCGGATACGCCGTCTCGAGCGCGTCGAGGATGGCGCGCTGCGTGACGGCGCCGCGCACGTCGACCATCACCTCGCCGTCCACGCGCGCGAGCGTACGAAGGTGCGCCGGCAACTCGACGCGAATCATCCCAGATCCCTCCCCGAAACTATAGGCGCCCTTTCGATCCAGGATCAGATCCAGGATCAGATCCAGGATCAGATCCAGGATCGGATCCTGGATCAGGGTCGCCGGGTGAGGGCGAGGCTGAAAACCTCGCTCTACAGCGTCTGCGCTTCCACCGAGAGCACCGCCGGCAGATGCTCGGCGATCGGCTTCCAGTTGTCGCCGCCGTCGGCCGAGGCGTACACCTGGCCGCCGGTCGTGCCGAAATAGATGCCGCACGCGTCGAGTGAGTCGACCGACATCGCGTCGCGCAGCACGTT
>QHWK01000483.1 GCA_003223775.1 Acidobacteriota bacterium | reverse complement strand
CCTACAACTCGATGCGGATCGGCGGGCTGCCGCAGGATCTGCCGCCGGGCTGGGACAAGAAGGTGCTCCAGTTCTGCGACATCATGGACTCGAAGGTGGCCGAGTACGAGGAGCTGCTGACGCACAACCGGATCTGGCTCGAGCGGACCAAAGGCGTCGGCGTCATCTTGGGCGAGGAAGCGGTGGCGCTCGGCCTGAGCGGCCCGCCGCTGCGCGGCTCCGGCGTCCCGCGCGACGTGCGCAAGGACGAGCCCTACGCCGCGTACGGCGAGGTGCAGTTCGACGTCCCGATCGGCACGAGCGGCGACACCTATGATCGGTACCTCGTGCGGCTCGAGGAGTTCCGCCAGTCGCTGCGGATCATCCGCCAGGCGACCGAAGGCATCCCCGAAGGGCCGATCGTCGGCAAGGTGCCGCGCCTCATCAAGCCGGCGGCCGGCGAGACGTATCACGCGATCGAGTCGCCGAAGGGCGAGCTCGGCTACTTCATCGTGTCGGACGGCAAGTCGACCAACCCGTACCGCTTCCGCGTGCGGCCGCCGTCGTTCTGCAACCTTCAGGCGCTGCGGCGGCTGGTCAAAGGGCATCTCATCGCCGACGTCGTCGCGCTGATCGGATCGCTCGACGTCGTGCTCGGTGAAGTCGACCGCTGAACGCGATCATGGTCGACACGCTCGTCATCCCGCTCCTCAAAATCGTCATCGTCCTGAACGCGACGCTCGTCGCCGTCACCTACATGGTGCTGCTCGAGCGCAAGGTGATCGCGTGGGCGCAGTCGCGGCTCGGGCCGATGCGCGTCGGGCCGTACGGGATCCTGCAGCCGGTCGCGGACGCCGTGAAGCTGATGATCAAGGAGGACATCACGCCGGTCCGCGCGGACAAATGGGTGTTCACCGCCGCGCCGATCATCTCGATGGTCCCGGCGCTGATCGTCTACGCGGTCATCCCGTTCGGCCCGAAGATCACCCTCTTCGGGCGGCAGGTCTCGCTGTACATCACCGACATCAACGTCGGGCTGCTCTACATCGTCTCGGTCGCGTCGGTCGGCGTCTACGGGATCATCCTCGCGGGCTACGCGTCGAACAGCAAGTTCCCGCTGCTCGCGAGCCTGCGCGCGTCGGCGCAGCTCATCTCGTACGAGGTCGCGGTGACGCTGACGCTGGTGAGCGTGATCCTGATGGCCGGCACGCTCAGCATGGTCGGCATCGTCGACGCGCAGTACAACCAGCACGTCTGGTACGTGATCGCGCAGCCGGTCGCATTCGTCCTCGTGCTCATCGGCGGCCTGGCCGAGACCAACCGCGCGCCGTTCGATCTGCCGGAGGCGGAGCAGGAGCTGACCGGCGGGTTCCACACCGAATACAGCGGCATGCGGTTCGCGCTCTTCTTCCTCGCCGAATACGCCAACATGATTGTCGTCTCCTCGGTGGTGACGACCCTGTTCCTGGGCGGGTGGCTGCCGCCGTTCCCGAACACGCCGGCGCTGCATTTCCTCTACGCGATTCCCAGCTGGATCTGGTTCTTCCTGAAGTCGTTCTTCTTCCTGTACGTCTTCATCTGGGTGCGCGCGACGCTGCCGCGCTACCGCTACGATCAGCTGATGCGCCTCGGCTGGAAGGTGCTGATCCCGCTGGCGATTCTGAACCTCGTGGTCACCGGGATCGTGAAAGTGATGCTGATGTGAGCCAGGCGATCGCGTTCTATTTCATCTCGGCGTGCATTCTCGGCTTCGCCGTGCTCGTGATCACGACCAAGGACACGGTGCACAGCGTGCTGTTCCTCGTGCTCGACTTCCTGTTCGTCGCGGCGCTCTACGTGCTGCTCGGCGCGCAGTTTCTCGCGGCGATTCAGATTCTCGTCTACGCGGGCGGGATCGTCGTGCTGTACCTGTTCGTCGTCATGCTCGTGAACCTGAAGCGGCCGCCCGAGGCGCATCAGGATCCGCACCGCCGCGCGAACTGGGGCCTCGCGCTGTCGGTCGCGGTGCTCGTGGAGCTCGGCGCGGTGGGCGCGTACAGCTACGCGCGGCCGGCGCCCGCGCTCGCCGCGGCGGCCACGCCCGCGATGCCGGTCACCGGCAACACGGAGCAGGTCGGCTGGCTGCTCTACACCAGCTACCTGATCCCGTTCGAGATCGCGTCGATGCTGCTGCTGGTCGCGATGATCGGCGCTATCGTGTTGGCGAAACGCGAACT